>JBEKDR010000047.1:0-27603 GCA_050014255.1 Bacteroidales bacterium
CTTTTGTTCATTGGGAATATGGCTTTAGGAGTTAAATCTGTCTAGAAGAGCCGTATGATGGGAGACTGTCATGTACGGTTCTGTGAGCGACTGGGGGTGAAACTCCCCCGGCCTACTCGACTATTGCTAAGTAACAGGAGCCAAGGTTGCTCTCTAATTCCATCCATCATTGCCATATACATTTGATACCAAGAAGAGAGGGTGACGTAGACAATCCTCGTGGAGGAATAAGACATTTAATTCCGGAAAAAGGATTGTATTAATAATTAAACAGCAATTCCTATTGTGGAATAACACTGTCTCGCTGCTCCTATTTTATAAATGCAGATTTAGTTTTGTTCGTATATGAATTGACTTTCGAAAAACTTAGTTTTATTTTTATACCAACATTTAAGACAATTGTTCTCATCAAAAAAATGTAAATAGTATGTAGCTTATATTAATTAATGAAAGATGAAAACCAAATATAAGTTTTGCGTATCATGTCTGGTACTTGTTCTTATTGCCTTAAATTGTTCTAATAGACAGGATTTAAAAGAAGATAAATATTCCCGCATGCGAAAAACGATGGTTGAACAACAGATAAAGAATAGAGGCATTCGTAACAAGAAAGTGTTGGATGCTTTAATGAATGTTCCACGCCATAAATTTGTACCTGAAGAATATAAAAGCCATTCTTATGATGACAGTCCAATACCAATAGGTTACAATCAAACTATATCGCAACCTTATATTGTAGCTTACATGACTGAAATACTTAATCCGGACAAAACTAAGAAAGTACTGGAAATTGGCACAGGATCGGGTTATCAGGCTGCCGTTCTTTCGCTGCTTTACAAAGATGTTTATACTGTTGAAATAATAAAAGCTTTGGGAGAAAAAGCAAAAAGGGTATTTGATGAAGAAGGTTATAATAACATTATAGTTAAAATTGGCGACGGTTATCAAGGATGGAAGGAATATGCCCCATTTGATGCCATAATAGTAACCTGTGCCCCGATAGATATCCCCAGTCCGTTGGTGGAACAACTTGCTGAAGGAGGAAAAATGATTATTCCTGTTGGGGAGCATTATAATCAGGTTTTATATTTGCTTGAAAAAAAGAATGGCAAAATACGCAAGACAGAGACCTTACCTGTAGCATTTGTTCCTATGTTGCGGGAAAAATAACCGGTAAGCTGTGATAGAATTACATTGATAAATTGCTACATCTGCCTAAACTGTGAAAACTTCCGTTGAAATCAATTATCTTCTTTTGGGTGGTATAAATCCTCATTCGAAAGAGATATTATTAAAAGTGTCTTAAAAAACGCCTGTATAGAGATTAAATTCTCAATGCACAGACATGAGAAACACAGATGAATTAGATGGATTGATATCTACAAAAAAAGTGATGGAAAATGGAAGTGTATTGTAAGCATCTGGAACAGTAACAACCCCATAGAAGAAATGGCAGCACCTGTCGCTACAGTAGAATTATTTACTCGTCTGGAAAATGAATGGAATAATGCATATAGAAGATCGATTTCAAAAGATTCTGCAAAACATGGAAGCAAAATACCAGGCAGAGCATGAGAGGGTAAGAAAATGGTTGGAAGAAACAGGGCAGCTTTAGTTTTACATTTAAATCTTTCACAATTCTTTTACACCCCAGAACTTATTAATATTGGTCCATTTGTAAATAATAGGTTTCACAAACTGACGTTTGCACTGATCTATAGTTAATCCACGAATTTCAATATCATCTAAAGCGGCTGGAACCATACCGGATTTATGCGCCAGCACAATTGCTGGTATATCATTTAATTCAAAACCCATTAATAACGATCCAACCATGTCAGTTGCAAGCGGGCATGTCCCTGCAATAATTAACCCCATATCGACGAGCGTGCCATCACTTGGTCCATTCCCCTCCATTGCAGTAGATGCATCAATAACTGAAAGCCCTGTTTTAACGGCATTGTTCATGTCAATAACTTCATAGGCAATGCCTGGAGAACCTGCTTCAGCCGCTCTATCATGGAGCCACGAACGGACCGCATAATATTCTGTACCCGGGTAAAGACCAATTAAATTCTTCATTGCAAGCGTTACTGTCGAAAGTGTATGTGTTTTCATCATTGGCACTGAACATAACAAGTCAACCTCTGTTAAGGATTTATGGATTTTCACTGATTTTGCTGCATATCCGTCTTTCAGAGGTACTTCAACGATTTCTCCGGAATGAAGGTTAATTAAAGGAATGTTTAAAGATTTAGCCATTTCAGTGTATCCCAGAGTATTAAAAACATGCTCCTGCATTTTATCAAGTATTTCTCTTTTCTTTGTCCTGAAGATTTCATTATTAATGACATTAAATGAAAGGGCTGCAGCAGAACCTTCTCCTATCGATACTTCTTTTCCGGCTTTTTGCATAAGTTGTGCAAGTGTTTTTACAACAACAGGTTTTGTTGTGAATGAAGGACTATCACCTGTAAGGTTTGGCTTAAGCATTATTCTATTTCTCCCTTTTGTAACTGTTTTTATACCGCCTAAAAGATCAATAGCTTCTTCTACAGCTTTGGCAATATTCCCGTCTTTTATCCGGACAATGCTCACAATATATTTTTTCGATTTTCCATAAAGACTTTCATTATATACATGGTTTAATCCGAATGCTACGGAACCAACTGCTATTGTGGAAGCGGTTCCTAAGAATTTTCTTCTTGAAATTTCCAGTTTTTTCATTTTGTTTTAGTTTTCTTGTTCTGCAATCAAAGTTATAATATAACTTAAAATTAAAATTATTGAAATACCAGAAATAAAAAATATTATTAGCTTTGCTACTGCAAAAAAAAGACAAATAGGAGTATTTTTCGAGCCTATAAAAATGGTTCTTTGCAATAAGTTGATTATAAGCGTCATATAATAATAGTACGTTCCTTATCTGGGGAGCTTAAGCGAACACATAATTTTGACGTTTGTATTTTCACTTATATTGATAAATCCGGATTAACCGATTATTTGGCAGGCAAAAGATAACGGAGTTTATTAATGGGAGTGGACAGAATATGAAGGAGCTTGTAAAGCATCCCTTAAAGATGAAGACCCGTATAGGAGTGAATATAAATTATGTACCAATTAAAATAAATTATTATGTTAGATTTTAGCAGCCCAATGCACCTGATATTAATACTCCTTGTAGTAGTGTTATTATTTGGCGGAAGAAAGATTCCCGAATTGATGAAAGGAATAGGTGAAGGGATGAAAGAATTCAAAAAGGCGTCACGTCTTGATGATGAACCTCAAAAAAAGGAGACTGAAGTAAAAGACACTGAGATTAAAGTCTCAGAGAAAAAATAACAGGAGGTCTTCTGCCAGTAAAATATCCTGTATTATTCAATACGGGATTTTATTTTATGTGTCCGACAGGGCAATTTTAAGCTCTGACTTCCTGTTTCATATTCCTGTTTCAGACATTTCTTTTTATTTGGAATCAAACTGTCAGTTCACTCTGATATAAATTCTCAGTGTAACAATATTTTATAACCTTAGATTCAGTTGGCAATAATATTAATGAAGAGAGTAAAAAAACTTTTGTTAACTATTCTATTTATAATTCTACTGATTCTGTTGTTAAAAATCGTATCAGTTTTGGGGAAAGTTATAGGTTTACTGGTTCTGTTAGTAGTAGTTCTGTTATTTGGAAGTCTGCTGATCTGAAAGTAGAAGCTGGAGATCCTTATTCAAGGGGAAATTTTTTTTAACTTTGGAGTATAAAAGGAGCGCTGAAGAACTTCCGATTTATAAGGAAATAACTTTTGTGAACTCATTATCAACAGTATAATCATAACAAAAAATAAATGACTTACAGTCCTTTACAAGAGCGTTACGATAATATGAATTACCGGCGCTGCGGAAAAAGCGGAATCAGATTGCCTGAAATTTCGCTTGGGTTGTGGCATAATTTTGGATCAGTCGACGTTTTCGAAAATTTCAGGAAGATCCTGTGGAGAGCTTTTGATGCCGGAATAACTCATTTTGACCTTGCAAATAATTACGGCCCGCTTCCCGGATCAGCAGAGGAGAACTTCGGAATAATTCTGAAAAAGGATTTCAGCAATCTGCGTGATGAAATGATCATTTCCACAAAAGCAGGCTGGGAGATGTGGCCCGGACCTTACGGTAATTTTGGTTCGAGAAAATATCTGCTTGCAAGTCTCGACCAGAGCCTTAAGCGGATGAATCTGGAGTACGTTGATATATTCTATTCTCATCGGCCCGACCCGGAAACTCCTATTGAAGAAACAATGGGTGCGTTAGCTCAGGCAGTTCATCAGGGAAAGGCATTATATGCGGGGATTTCAAGTTATCCTGCTGATCTTACAAAAAAAGCTGCAGAGATACTTAAAGAGATGCATGTTAATTGTTTGATTCATCAGCCTAAATATTCAATGTTTAACAGATGGGTTGAAGTAGGGACGGGTCGCGACCCGTCCCTACTAGATGTTCTTGAGGAAACAGGAATGGGCTGTATTCCATTCTCCCCACTGGAACAGGGATTGCTTACCGATAAATATCTGAAAGGTATTCCAGTTGATTCAAGGGCTTATAAACCGCATGGATTCTTAAAAATTGAAGATGTAACAGAACAAAGGATTTCCAAAGCAAAACGGCTAAATGATATTGCCTCAGAACGTAATCAATCCCTTGCACAGATGGCCATAGCCTGGTTACTAAAAGATCCAAGGGTAACATCTGTACTTGTTGGCGTAAGTAAAGTCGAGCAGCTGGATGATAATCTGAAAACACTTGATAATCTTAATTTCACTGAGGAAGAGCTGAAGAATATCGAGTTTATACTGAACGGGGAATGAATATTAAACTAAAAAAGTATTTTTTAAATCCTTTCACACTCTTCCTTGCTGTTTGGGGAATTCTGAACCTGCTTCAGGCCAGATTCACTCCATTAAATAATGATGAGGCCTATTACTGGATGTTCTCAAAACAACTTGCATGGGGTTATTTTGATCACCCACCCATGATTGCCCTTATGATCAGGATAGGATATTTTTTCTTTCACAATGAACTGGGAGTAAGACTTATTGTTGTACTAAGCCAGTTAATTTCATTTTCAGCTATCTGGTTGCTCATTGACAAGGAACAACGCAAGAAAAAGGGAAACATTTTACTGTTTTTTATGGTAGCCGCTATACTGCCTGTTTGCAACATATTTGGATTTATTTCTACTCCTGATGCACCCCTGATACTTTTCTCAGCAATTTTTCTCCTGTGCTATAAACGGTTTTTGGAAGATGAATCATGGAAGAACACACTTTTCCTTGGCATTTCAATAGCTGCGCTTATGTACAGTAAATATCATGGTGGACTTTTAATTGTACTTATCATCCTTTCAAACTCTGGATTACTGAAAAAATTCAAATTCTATATTGCTGTCTTTCTCTCTTTACTTTTATTTTTACCGCATCTTTTATGGCAATACTCAAACGGATTTCCATCCGTGAAATATCATCTGGTTGAAAGAGTCTCAGGTTTTAATCCAATCCATGTTCCTGAATATCTGGCAAATCAGTTTTTGTTTCATAATCCGTATATCCTTGTTATATTAATATGGATTATGATTAAAGTAAAGCCTAAAAATTTGTTTGACAAGGCACTTTACTATATTATTACAGGATTTTTTATATTCTTTTTCATCTCAAGTTTTCGTTATCGCGTTGAGGCGCAATGGACTGCTCTGATAAGCATTCCCATGATGATTATTTTGATTAATAATGTTGAATATAAATCGTGGATCAGAGGTGGTTTAAAATGGGTCGCAATTATTTTGTTTCCTTTTTTTTTATTAGCCAGATTAGCATGTATGGTCGATTTTTTGCCATTATCCTATTTTAAAAATGAATTTCATAAAAAGAAACAATGGTCCAGGGATATCAGTGCCCTGGCCGGCGATCGTCCGGTTGTCTTCACAAACTCGTATCAACGACCCGCTGTATATACTTTTTATACTGGAAAATTTGCTTACACGCTCGATAATCTGTCTTATCGTAAAACACAATATGATATATGGGATTTTGAAGAAAGGATTCATGGCAAGGAAGTTTTATATGTACCGCACTTTTTTACGGATTATTATAAGCATTATCTGACAAAACATATACTGACTAACGGTGATTCTGTTTTTGTCAGGGTTTATAAGGATTTTCAGTCGCTGCAACGGGAATGTGTGATTTTAAATGATGATAAATATGCCTTCAGCAGATCAGAAATCAATTCAATTCATTTAAAGATCTTCAATCCGTATCCGTTTATGATAGATTTCAGGCATAAAGAATTACCTGTAGTTTTTCAGATAGCTTTTATAAAGAACGGGAATATGATGGTTAAAAAGAATCTTGAACTTCCTGATAATGTTACAAAATTGAATGTGGGTGATTCAATTTCAGTAGATTGTAAGTTTACTATTAAAGATTTACCACAAGGTATCTACAAGGTTGCTATTTGTTCAGAGACTGGAATTCTATATGATACTTATGACAGTAAACTCAAAGAAGCTAAAATCATTGAGTAAAATTCAGGTAATAGTTTGCTAAGAAATTCCATAATGATGTTACCATTATGGCACAGAATTTTGCAAAATAAAACCTGAATCTCTTTTCAAACAGATAGAGAAATAAGTTATTTATAAGAAGGCCGATCAACGAAATTATTAAGAAAGTGCTGTACTCAATTAGAATTTTAGGATTATTGCTTTCGAATGTCCACAACCTGTTAAACAGATAATTTGAGCTGGCAGCTAATACGAACCCGGTCGAATTTGCAATATACCTGTGTATTTTTATCTTCTCTTTAAGCAGGATGGTCGTTGAAAAATCAACAGCCAATCCTGAAAAGCCGACGATTATGAATTTTAAGAACTTGAAGATCATCCGGTAACATTAATATTTCGGCAAAGTCCAGCCATTGTGGTATTCAGGTACAATCAACTTGTTGGCTGTGCTTGTCTGAAATGATTGCTTTGAGTCATCCCAGCTTACCTTCTCACCCGTGCGGAATGCAATATTACCCATTTGTGCAACAAGGGCCACGTCCCTTCCAATATTTATGCCTGCATTAAGTTTCTGTGGCGTATTGTTTTTAAGACAATCGAGGAAGTTCTTTACATGCAGATCAAGGCCAACGCCAATATTTTTCTGAACAGGCAGAGCTTCAACTCTCTGCTTTTCAGGGACTACCTCCCAGCCATTACGATCGAGAACCAATGTTCCATTTTCTCCTATATACGACATTCCATGAGGTCTTTCCCAATTTCCAAGACCAATTCCAATAGTGTGTTCCCAGATCATTGTAAAATCTTTGAAGTCATAAACAGCAGTCATTGTATCCGGAGTTTCCATAGCGTCGTCCGGGAATGCATATTTACCACCAATAGCCATTACTGATTCCGGAACAGTTTTCCCCATTCCATATAAAATATAGTCTATAAGATGAACCCCCCAGTCAGTCATCACTCCTCCGGCATAATCCCAGTACCATCTCCATGTCAGGTGGAAACGGTTTTTATTGAAAGGACGCTTTGGAGCCGGACCTAGCCACATATTATAATCAACTCCATCGGGAACCGGTGAGTCTGGTAGTTTTGGAACAGCACCTTTCCAATCAACGTACGACCATGCCTTACAGGTACGGATACGTCCAAGTTTACCTGATTTCAGATAATTTATAGCATCAACAAAATGAGGTTGGCTTCTTTGCCATTGGCCTGCCTGTACAATCTTTCCGTGTTTTTTAACGGCTTTCTGCATTATGTTTATTTCGGCAATGGATTTTCCGATTGGTTTTTCAACATAGGCATGCTTGCCGGCCTCAAGTGCATCAACCAGAATCAGACAATGCCAATGGTCGGGCGTTCCAATGATGGCAACATCAATATCTTTGTTCTCGAGCATTTTGCGGTAATCGACATAGAGTTTAGGTTTTGGGAAGCCAAGTTTAACCAAAGCATCGGTACGACTATTCAGAACATTTCGATCTATATCGCATAATGCAACACACTCTACCTCAGGGTTATTCAGGAATGAAGTAAGGTCATTAAATCCCATGCCATGTGCACCAATGAGGCCGATATTTATCTTATCATTTGGAGAAATACCTGTCCTTCCTTTTAACAGTGCATTAAAAGGGATTACACTGCCTGCAGCCAGAACTGATGCTGTCCTGATAAAATCTCTTCGCGTTGATCTCATGATAAAATGATTTAATATGACAGGCAAGGTAATATATTAATTCAAAATGGTCAATCGTCAAATTATTAAAATTCATTAAATGGGATTTAAATATAATGATATAATAAATGTAGATGCACCCAGTTGGACGCACATATTGTAAATTGATTTAATTATTGTTGGTTTGATAATAAATTTCTAAATTTACTTTTTATACTATGTTTCTGATATTTTTTTCGGTGCTGCATAAAAATATAAAGTGAAATCTTAATTCTCTAATTATTTAAATATCAAATTGTTTCAAAAATTATTACAATGAAAAACTTTAAAATTCTTTTTATTTTAGTCCTCTGGGCATTTGCATTTACAGTCAGTTCTGCTCAAATCCAGGATCTTAATAAACCGATCCCTCCAGATCCGAATATAAAAATCGGAAAGCTCGATAATGGTATGACTTATTATATCAAAGTGAACAAAAAGCCTGAAAAACGTATGGAGTTAAGACTTGCAGTAAATGCAGGATCCATATGTGAAACACCAGGACAGCAGGGGTTAGCTCACTTTTGCGAGCACATGTGCTTTAATGGCACAAAAAACTTTCCTGGCAATAAAATGATCAATATGATGGAATCGCTGGGAGTTAAGTTTGGTGCAGATCTGAATGCCTATACTAGTTTTGACGAAACAATTTATATGCTTAAAGTTCCAACTGACTCCATTGAATGGATCAAAAGAGGTTTCCAGGTATTGGAAGACTGGGCACACCTGGTCAGCATGGAAGATGCTGAGATTGATAAAGAGAGAGGAGTAATAACTGAAGAGTGGAGGTTGGGCCTGGGTGCGGAAGATCGTATGCAAACAAAATATATCCCGGTCATTTTAAAAGGTTCCAGGTACGCTGAAAGACTTCCCATAGGTAAAATTGATGTGATAAAAAACTGTCCGCATGATACATTGCGGACTTTCTACAAAACATGGTACCGTCCGGATCTGATGGCTGTAGTAATCGTTGGCGACATTGATCCGAATCTTGCTGAGGAAAAAGTGAAGGAATACTTTGACCATATTCCAAAAGCAGTCGATCCCAAAACCAGGGTCGAATTTCAGGTTCCTGATAATGACGAACCATTGATAAGTGTGGTAACAGACAAGGAAGCTTCGGGTTATAATGCAATAATTCTTTATAAACATCCTAAATCTGATAATGTTACATATAAAGATTACCGTAACCAGCTAATGAGATCATTATATACAGGTATTTTAAATAACCGTCTCCAGGAAATTGCCCATAAACCAGATGCTCCTTTCTTATATGCCGGAACGGGATATGGGTCATTCGTAAGTCGTTCACTTGATGTTTATTCTTTAACTGCTGCAGCGAAAGAGAACCAGATTGAAAAGAGCCTGGAAGTAGTTCTTACAGAAAATGAAAGAGCACGCAAGTTTGGCTTCACCGCAACAGAACTTGAACGGGAGAAAAAGGACATCCTGTCCAACTATGAAAAAATGGCAAAAGAATCTGATAAAACCGAGTCAAGATCATATGCAGATGAGTTTATCAGGAATTTTCTGGACAAGGAATGTATTCCCGGAATCCAGAAGGAATTTGAAATAGTTAAAGGATACCTTCCGGATATAACGTTGGAAGAGATAAACAGACTTGGTATGACATGGACTACTGATGATAATATGGCAGCGCTTATTACAGCCCAGGAAAAGGAGGGTGTCAGAGTCCCCACAGAGGAGCAGGTTAAAGATATTATCAAAGGTGTTAAGACAAAGAAAATTGAAGCTTATGTTGATAAGGTTTCAGATGTTCCTCTTTTAGCTGTCCCGCCTGCCGGCTCGAAAGTGGTTAAAAGAACAGATGACAAAAAATTTGGGTTTACTGAACTGACTTTTGGGAACGGCGTTCGTATGATCTTAAAATCTACTGATTTCAAAAATGATGAAATTGTCCTTTCAGCTTATAGTCCCGGAGGAAATTCATTATATCCTGATAGTGATGTAATGTCTGCAACTCTTGCTCCTACAATAATTGTACAAAGCGGGCTTGGTGATTATGATTTTATAGGATTGCAGAAAAAGTTGTCAGGGAATACTGCGAAGCTTAATCCGTACATAAGCGATCTCATGGAAGGTGTAAATGGAAATTGTTCTCCGAAAGATCTTGAAACGATGTTTCAGTTAAATTATCTTTATTTTACAAAGACCCGCAAAGACGAAAGCGCATACAATGCTTATATTTCCCGTATAAGAAACATGATAAAGCCCATGAGATCAAATCCGGAGGTAATTTTCCAGGATACTTTATCCAAAATAATTTCAATTAATTCCCCCAGGGTCATTGCAATACCTTCGGAAGCTCAGCTCAACCAGGTTAATCTTGACAGATCGATAGGTATCTTTAAAGACCGTTTTGCCGATGCCAGCGATTTTACATATTTAATGGCAGGTAATTTTAAAATTGATGATTTAATTCCGCTTCTTAAAAAGTATATTGGCGGGCTTCCTTCAATAAAGAGAAAAGAGACATGGAAAGATGTTACTCCGGGATTTCCCAAAGGATTACTTGTTGTTGATGTCCCAAAAAACTCCGAACCTCAGAGTTCTGTTGCCATGGTCTGGAAAGGTGATTTCAAATGGAACGATAAAGATCGCCAGGGATTCTCAATGCTGATGAATATACTGGCAATAAAATGCAGGGAATCAATGCGTGAAGACCAGGGCGGGGTTTATGGAGTAAGCGTTGACGGCAATGCTTCCAAACTTCCCAAACCAAAATACACTATCCAGACTACTTGGGGTTGTAATCCTGATAATATTAAAAAATTATCTCAGACAGTTTTGGATGAAATGGGAAAAATCAAAAAAGATGGTCCGACTGAGATTGATTTAAATAAAGTGAAGGAGACATTAATCCGTCAGCGGGAAACGCAACTTAAGGAGAACGGTTTCTGGTTAACTTCACTTAAAAACCATTTCTTATTTGGCGACAAACTTCTTACTCTTGAAGAATATAAAACTTTTATAGACTCTTTTTCAATTGCAGATATAAAATCAATTGCCAATAAATATTTAAATACGGGCAGTTACGTTGAGGTTGCCTTGACTCCTGCTCCAAAACCAGAATCAAAATAGCATATCTCCGTTAAAATATTAAGAAGGGGCTCTGATTGCGCCCCTTCTGTATTTTTATTTTAAAACAAACCGTGTAATTCGGCGTTAATTTTATCAATAACCTCGCTTAGGTGATCACTGTTATTGGGGAAATTATAATGATCGGCTTCAATTATAAGAACTTTTCCAAGATTGTACGTCTCCATCCATGCCTCATACCTTTCATTTAATCTTTTCAGGTAATCAATACGGATGGAACTTTCGTATTCCCTGCCACGTTTCTGGATCTGATTTACCAGTGTGGGCACTGATGCCCTCAGGTAAAGAAGCAGATCAGGCGGCTTTATCAGGGAGCTCATCATTTTAAAAAGTGAAGAATAGTTATCGAAGTCACGGGTCGACATCAGCCCCATTGAATGAAGATTAGGTGCGAAAATATAAGCATCTTCATAGATGGTCCTGTCCTGAATAATTGTTTTTTCCGATTTCCTGATTTCCAGGATCTGACTGAAACGGGAATTAAGAAAATAGATCTGCAGGTTAAACGACCAGCGTTGCATATCTTCATAAAAGTCGTTAAGATATGGATTCTCATCCACATCTTCATAATGCGCAACCCATCCGTACTGTTTTGCAAGCAGTCCTGCCAGTGTTGTCTTGCCCGATCCTATATTTCCTGCAATAGCTATGTGCATTGGTCCGAGTATTATGTTTAACATTATAAAATTAGTAAAAATTGATTCAGGTCTGCCTTTTTATTCCTGCTATTATATAAAGGTCCTCAATATATTCACGTGAATTGGAAAGCCGTGGCACCTTGTTTTGGCCTCCCAGTTTATTTTTTGTTTTTAGCCATTTATTAAATGTTCCTCTTGGAACAGTCTTCACGATGGGAATAACAAGATTCAGGTCTTTAAATCGTTTAGCCTCGTAATCGGAGTTTACTGATTTCAGTGTGTTATCAAGTGTAACAATAAATAAGGTCATATCTGACGGGGCTTTTTCAAATTCAATGATCCATTCATGGGATCCTTTTGATACAGTATTCATAAATACCGGGCCGGCAGTATACTCTGCAATCACTGCATTCGTCGCCATGCATGCCGATTCAAGAGCTTTATCGGCATTCTCAATAATCACCTCTTCGCCAAATACATTTATAAAATGTTTTGTGCGTCCCGATATCCTGAACCTGTAAGGATCAAGGCAGGTAAACACTATTGTATCTCCCATCATATATCGCCACAGACCTCCGTTGGTCGAAATGATAATTGCATAATTAATCCCTGTCTCCACTTCCGCGACAGTATATGCCGGAGGATCATCTCCATCAATTTTATCAGTCGGAATGAATTCATAAAAAATTCCGTAATCGAGCATAAGCAGCATATCACTTCTAAAAGGATCATCCTGAATTCCAAAGAATCCTTCCGAAGCATTATAGGTCTCCATATAATTCATCTGATCTCCCGCAATAAGTTTCTTATATTGTTCGCGATAAGGTGTAAAACTTATGCCTCCATGAAAAAAAACTTCAAGATTTGGCCAGACATCAAGAAGGTTGTTTCTACCTGTATAAGCCAGGATCTGTTTTATCAGAACAAGATACCATGACGGAACTCCCGAAATACTTGTTACATTCTCATTAACAGTAGATTTAGTGATCAGATTAAGTTTCTCTTCAAAATCTTCAAGAAGGGCAATCTTCTGTTTAGGTGTTCTGATAATATCAACCCAGAACGGAGCATTTTCAATAAGAATTGCAGAAAGATCTCCGTATAAGGAATCATTACTGAATTGATTCATTCTATGGCTTCCTCCGAGGGTAAGGCTTTTGCCTGAGAATATCCGCGTTCCGGGTCTTTGCATGGCATATATTACGAGAATATCCTTTGCGGCACGGTAATGGCAATCTTCAAGCGCTTCACGACTCATTGGAATGAATTTGCTTTTTGCTGAGGTAGTGCCGGAAGACTTTGCGAACCACTTAATTTCCCCGGGCCATAAGAGATTGGTCTCTCCTTTACGGAGTCTATCAACATAGGGAATTATATCTTCATATGTCTGTACAGGAAACCTTGACTGATAATCTTTAATAGAAACAATTGATGAGTAATTGAACTTTTCCCCCCACTCTGTTTTAGCAGCTTTTGCAAGAAGCCCATGCAGAATCTCCTGTTGTGTTTCGAAAGGGTACTTTTTAAATATTTCTATCTGATTTATGCGCTTGACATTCAGCCAGTTTATTATAGAAGGAATAATCGCCATTATACAATCAGTTTGACGTTTAAAGATAGATAAAAAACATCAGGGTGGTGATTAAAAATTCATTTGAAAACCTCTTTCAGTATATCGAGAGATTTTATTTTTTTAAGGCCCGGAAGATGAAGTGAGTAGAATCTGATGAGTGTTTCAAGAATGTCATTTCGCATTTTACCGGTGAGTGATATATTGTTAACTGAATCATAAGATGCCACAAAAAAGTCGGCAAGAATATTTGTAATTTCCTCGTTTGAATAATTGCCATGAACCGGCGGTACCGGAACAAAAATGCCATTCAGCATGTCAAAAAACAGATCATCTTTTTCTAACCTGGGACCCGGTTCGAATCCAAGAAAACTGCTAAGTCCTGCCAAAAAAGCTATATGGAAATTTGCGTAGCCAACTTTGCAATTGTTGAAGTATACAATTGACTCTTCGATATAGTCGAATAGTTCATTATGAGGGCTTTCTTCTTTCAGTACGGATGTCAAAACTTCTCCAAGAAAAATTGCAACACAGCTTTTTTTAATATTAGAATAGATATCATATGGAGTGAAGGAAACAGAAAACTCTTTCAGGTTCTGCATTTCACGTGCTGACTTATAGTTTAGCTCTATATCAAGGATGAACAATGGTTGAAAGAGGATATTATGTTTGCCTGTTTTCCTGTTTCGCAATCCTTTAATCAGAAACGACTGTCTGCCGAATTTTCGTGTATATATCTGGGCAACAATACCTGAATCAGTGTATTTTATTTGATGCAGTACGATGCCCTTGGTTTTCTCCAGCATAATGTCAAATAAATTATTCAAATATAAAATTATTATATTTACTGATCAATCGACTCTATTATGCCATTAACTAATAATGAAGAGCTTGTAAAGAGGATTGCCAGGCTAGCCAAACAGAACCAGGATCTTGAGGAGAATATCAAGAACCTGGAAAAGATGAATGATAAGCTGGTCAGGGACTATGCGAAACTCAAGGCTCTTTATGAAAAAGTGTACCCTGAGGGACTCAGGGAACCGGGTGAGGGAGAGAAGAAAGAAAGGTCGCTTAAATTTAATATGGCGACAGTTCTATTCGCCGATATACATGGTTTCTCGAGGCTTGTGGAAGGAATGGATTCCTCA
This sequence comes from Bacteroidales bacterium, assembly GCA_050014255.1. GTDB lineage: Bacteria > Bacteroidota > Bacteroidia > Bacteroidales > VadinHA17 > LD21. Next base: position 14,741 of record JBEKDR010000047.1, read on the forward strand.
TCGGTTATGGACGAACTTGACGAAATAATTGTGGAGTTTGAAGCCATAGTTGCCAGATATAAAATTGAAAAAATTAAAACGATAGGTGACACCTATATGTGCGCCGGAGGAATACCGGTTAAAAATATTACAAACCCGATCGATGTGGTTATGGCTGCCATAGAGATGAGAAACTTCCTTGAGGAATATGAATTAAAAAAGAGAGGAATAAATAACCGGATATGGGATTTGAAGATTGGTATTCATTCGGGGCCGGTGACTGCAGCAATTTCAGGAAGGAGGAAAATCAATTATGATATTAAAGGAGATACTGTAAACACTGCCAGCCGTATTGAAGCTGTTTCTGACAGCGGAATGATCCTGATTTCAGTTATGACTTATGAACTAGTAAAAGAGTTTTTTGACTGTGAGTATTTTGGCAAACTCCCCGTAAAATATAAGGATGATCTCCAGATGTATAAAGTGAAAGGATTAAAACCTGAATTCTCAGCTAAAAGAGAGGGGATCATACCTAATGAATTATTCAGGATTAAATTCGGCCTTATCCAGTTTACTGATATCCAGGAGATTATTTTAGATAAGCTTGAAATGAATTTGCCTGGTTACCTGTTTTATCACAATGTAAAACATACGGTCGATGTTGTTACGGAAGTGGAACTTATAGGCTGGGCAGAGGGTTGTTCCGACGAAGAAATACTGTTGTTAAAGACAGCCGCTTTATTTCATGATGCCGGGCATATAGTTGCCTATGATAATCATGAATATTACGGGACGCAGATAGCGAAGGAGATGCTTCCGGAATTCAATTATTCTTCTGAACAGATTGAACACATCTGCTCAATAATAATGTCGACCAAGTTACCACCAAAGCCAACAACTCTTCTTGAAAATATAATCTGTGATTCTGATCTTGACTACCTTGGAAGAAGCGATTTTATCCCGGTTTCAAACACGCTTTATGAGGAGCTTAAAGCTCAGAATAAAATGGGTTCCCTTAATGACTGGAATAAGATGCAGGTTAAATTCATTTCAGGGCATCAGTATTTTACCAAAACAGCCAGAAGTCTCAGGGAAGTAAATAAGCAGCTACAGATCGAGCGAATTCAAAGCCTGATAACTGAGTGATTATTATTTTATTACCAGCATTTTCGTAACAGTTGATTGTGAACCGTCCTTACTTGCACAAAAGACAAGATAGACCCCTGTAGAGACACGTCGTCCGTTGTAAGTAGTCAGATCCCACGTTGCCTGACCCCCGTCAGATACTGTTTCGTACACCAGATTTCCACTAATATCTGTAATCCTGATCTGTGAATCCCTTATGAGCCCTGTGATGGTAACATTTCCCTTAAAATCTGCTCTGACGGGATTAGGAAAAGTATAAACTTTTTTGAATTTTTCTTCCCCTGTTGTGGCATCACCTCTGAAAGACTGGGTTCCCTTCGAAGTTCCAAACCAGACCTCTCCTGTTGTATTATCAACAGCCAGGGTTACTATGGAATTAGAAAGAAGAGGACTATTCTGTTCATTAAAGTTTTTTATTTGAGTTATCCCATCTGCTGAAAGCAGGTACGCCCCTGAACTGGCAGTTCCCAGCCATTTTCTGTTGGCGCCGTCGACAGCAATAGATGTAATTGTTTCAGTTTTCAGCATATAGTCGGCAAGATTTGTACCGTCATTCCTCGGAATTTTTATGCGACTGGCTTTCAGATCACTATCAAATACATTTTCAGGATTGAAGTATATAACCGGCCCCTGGTCTGTCCCAACCCATATATTGCCATCAAGATCCTCGGCAATGCAATATACAAATGAGATAACCTGGTTCTCTGTATCCTGTACCAGGATCTTTTTATATTTGTCGTCACTAAAAATATCGGGTGTTTTGTTATCGTCCAGGACAAACAGGCCATATCCCCGGGGCAATATTATCCATTTTTGCCCTTTAACCGTTATAATTATATCTCCGATTGTAGGAGCATCAATGGTCAGAGGATTTACAATCCATGTTCCATCTGATTTAAGTACTTTTATACTACCGGGCACACCTGTTTGAGTAAGCCAGAGGTTTTTAGATTTATCCATAGCAAGACCACATATTCTGACATAGGGACGTCCGGGAATAATCGTCTGTAGTGGAGAATTAGACTCGGTGTACTGTTTTAAAATGTTATTATTTTCGTATTCAAGCAATCCTCCGCCCCAGGTCGATACAAACATATGATTGACGTTATCCGGATCGATAAGTGTTCTCATAGGATCAATAATTGTACCGGACGGGATGGAGGTCCAGTTATTATTTTCATAAATGGAAATCTGGAGCGGCCTTCCCTGGTTATTCCATGAAGCATCTGTAGCTCCTCCACAAATTATGGTTTTTCCATTGTATGAGATTATACTAAAAGCGTTATTAGAAACAGGTCCGGGAAGAGTCAGCGCCGTAAACTCCGACATATTTTCGCCTCTTACAAGACCTGAGTTAATGTCAGCAATCCAGATATCCGAGTTATCAACTGCAGCCTGAGATATGTCTGGTACTGCCCATCCATATGAAGAGATTGTTTTAATAAGCGAGCCATTGCTATTATAATATTTTAAAGAAGCGCCTGAAGAGACAGTAAATCCGGACTGTGCGTTATCGAATGATTTGTTAAAAACGCCACTCGTGAATGAGAACAGAGAACCGATATCACCAATAACGTATACCTGATCGCCTGTCAAAAGAGGATCTGACAGATTTGCATATAGTTTACCTCCTGAAAAGATCAACAAGGTGTATTTTGCCACAGGAGTGGGAAGAAGGTTAACCAGGGCCCAGTTTCCAAAATAAGATAATCCCTGATTTGAAAGGTCGGCAGAGTACACTCCCAAATCTGTGGCTGCATAAATTTTACCGTTTCCAAAGGCAATATCCCACACCTCTTCATCTTCAGAGCCGTCACCTGGTTTCCAGGTATCGTGAATCTCCCTCCTGGTGAGATCAACTACAACAATTCCAAAACTGCATGCCAGGTAAGCATAATTACCGTTTGTACGTATTTTGTTTATCATTTTCTCCCCGGGGATGTACTTTCTGCTGATATCAGGGATGTTATAAATTATATCATTCTTTAAAAGGTCAATATTCGTACTTGTATAAGCAATTATCAGTGTTTTATTCTCTTCTGACCACGTTATTGTACTGATCCCTGTTTCCGTAAGTCCGTCAATGCGCGACATTTTCTTGAGCTCAGCGAACACTTTGTTGTAAATAATTATTGATGAGCCGGTTGAGGCAAATACTTCATCTGCACCCACAGCAACGCAATCAGCAGTGTTATAAACAAGGTGATCCGACCATGAACCAACAGGTGTTTGTCCCTGTAAAATCAGGGACATTAACAGAAGTGGCAGAATGGCTGTAAACTTTTGCATCAGTATTGAATTAAAAACTCTTTTAGTTTTTCAAACGCTCTTGCCCTGTGCGAAACAGTATTTTTTTCTGCAAGTTCCATTTCGGCAAATGTTCTGATTTTCCCTTCGGGTACGAATATAGGGTCATATCCGAATCCTTCGGTCCCTTTTTTTTCATGGATAATCGTCCCGTTTACTATTCCCTCAAAGAGATATTCCTTTTTTTCAAGAATCAGGGCAATTACAGTTCTGAACCGGGCTTGTCTGTTTTCTGTGTTGCCGAGCAATGATAAAACTTTTTCAATATTTGCCGATGAATCCTTATTTTCTCCTGCAAACCGAGCCGAATTTACTCCCGGCAATCCATTGAGGGCAGTTATTTCCAGACCCGTATCGTCTGCAAAAACATTCAATCCGCAAGTATTAAATACAAACCTGGCTTTAGCCAGCGCATTTCCTTCAATTTGGGGTTCTTCTTCCGGAATATCTTCCGTTATATTGATATCATGAAGACTTAAAAGGGTGAAGCTATCGCCAAGGAGACTGTTTATTTCTTTAATTTTATGTTTGTTGTTTGAAGCAAATACTAATGTCATAGAAACTATTTTGTTTAGCATTCAAAAGTACTCAAAATTGAGCTTTCCTTTTGACCTGATTTTTATAAGTGCTACATTTGGAATAATTAAAGCAAGATAATTGTTTATGTCTCATTTGGTAAGGTTGAATTTTCTATTCGGGATTATTATATTTTCAGTCCTTCAATATGCTTTTGCAGTTCAGACTTCTTATGATTCAGAGCCAACGCCATCAATAAAGCGCATTCTGATTAACGGGGATTCTGTTATTTTTATTTCAGACAGCTCCAGGTTGCAGCATAATGAATTAAGACAAAATATTGTTTTAAACTTCCGGAATAATAATATCAGATTTGAGTTGCAACCTGCTGACAGTACCAATTATCAGTTTTTTCTGGAGGGATTTGACAAGGGATGGAGTGGTTGGGAAAGCATCAATTTTAAAGAGTATACCAACCTACCTGCCGGAAGATATCTCTTTAAAATAAGATATATAAGTTCGGGAAATAGTGGCGGAGAGAACTCTTTGGTCTCTTTGAGAGTTTTGCCTCTTTGGTACTTTTCACGACTCGCCATTATCTTCTACTTAATAGGATTCTCATTAATAATCTGGGCATTATATGATCTGCTTAATTTACGATTTGCCCATAATCTTTATATGCTCGAACAGATAATTAATAAAAGAACCGAGGATCTGATAATTGAAAAAGAAAAGACAGAAGCTTTACTTGCGAATGTTTTGCCAAAAAATACCGCCAGTGAGATAATGGAAAAGGGAAAGGCAACCAAGATTAAATATAATTTTGTTACAGTGTTGTTCTCAGATATTCAGGGTTTCACTAAAATTGCTGAAGAGATGAATCCTGAAGTTTTAATCGATGAACTTGATAAATTCTTTTTTTATTTTGATTCAGTCGTTGAGAAGTTTGGCATAGAAAAAATCAAAACCATCGGAGATGCATATATGTGTGCAGGCGGAATTCCGGAGAAAAACAGGACAAATCCCGTGGAGGTTATTTTAGCTGCTCTTGAAATGAAAGGGTATATGAAAAAGCTTAAGGAAACTTCGGAACTTGAAGGGATGAAATACTGGGACATAAGAATTGGGATTCATACAGGAACTGTTGTTGCGGGTGTCGTGGGACAAAAGAAACTTTCTTATGACATATGGGGAGATACTGTAAACACTGCCAGCAGAATGGAATCTTCAGGAGAGGCTGGTAAAATAAATATCTCCGGAACAACATATGAATTTGTGAAAGAGTTTTTCACGTGCGAATTCCGGGGGAAAATGCCTGTCAAGTATAAAGGGGAACTGGAAATGTATTTTGTTAAAGGAATTGTCCCTGAATTGTGTGATGAAAATGGAGGCCCAAACAGGAAATTTGTTGTTAAGATGCTGATGATCAAACTCCAGGATATCGAGGAAATTGTCATTAAAATGTTTGATGATGAAGCTCCGCCCAACCTTTACTTTCACAATTCATCCATGGTAAAAAATATCAGCAATCAGGTGGAATTGCTTTCCAGGGCTGAGAATCTCCCGGATGAGGAGTTTATTAATCTAAAACTGGCATCAGTCTTTCTTCTTACAGGATACATATCAGACTATGAAAAGCCAATGGAAGCATCGTTACGTCTCGTTGAAGAGATTCTTCCCATATACGGTTTTAACCAGGAAAATGTCGAAGCTACTAAAAAGATCATTCGAAACTGTTTTACTGATCATCAGGAATCTTTGTCAGATAATATTCTACACGACGCCAGGTATGATTATCTCGGCCGGGTAGATTATTTGAAACTTACAGATAAATTATTAAGAGAGAGAACGGAGTACGGTAAACATACTGATAATCAAACATGGATTGAGTTCCAGCGAAAACAGTTATCAGACCATCAATTTATTACAAAGACAGCCAGTCTTCTCAGAAGCGTTACGGCAGAGGATCAGATTGCAGGTCTTCAGGTGTACAGCGAATAATCCAAATTCATGACGAAAAGTGCTTAAAATAAGTTTTTAAAATGTACTTTTACAGCCAAATAATAATATCCGCTCCATATGGAAAAATTTGATTGGGAAAGTCTGCCATTCGGTTATATCAAGACAGATTTTAATATCCGCTGTATTTATAAAAACGGTAAATGGGGCAATCTTGAAGTTTCTTCATCAGAATACATTGATATTCATATAGCTGCAACAGGATTGCATTATGGTCAGGAGGCATTTGAAGGACTTAAGGCATATATGGGTAAAGACGGAAAAATAAGATTATTCCGTTGGGAGGAAAATGCAAAAAGATTGATTGCTTCTGCAGACGGCGTTAAAATGGAAGCCTTTCCTGTTGAGATGTTCCGGGAAGCTTTGTTTAAAGTTATTCAGTTAAATAAGAAATTTGTCCCCCCGTACGGATCCGGCGCGACTTTATATATAAGACCCCTTTTGTATGGCAGTGGTGCAGAAGTTGGTGTAAAGCCGGCTTCAGAATATACATTTTTGATATTTGTAACACCTGTGGGCCCCTATTTCAAAGGTGGAATTAAACCTGTAAACATGCTGATATGCAGAGACGTAGACAGGGCTGCTCCATTGGGAACTGGGATATATAAAGTGGGTGGCAACTATGCTGCAAGTATGAGAGCTATTATTGCAGCACGCAATGGAGGATATTCCAATACAATTTTCCTGGATTCGAAAGAAAAAAAATATATCGATGAATGTGGACCGGCAAATTTCTTTGGGATTAAAGACAATGCTTATATAACCCCAAAATCAGAATCAATATTGAATTCAATTACAAATATGAGTCTGATTGAAATAGCTAAAAGCCTTGGGATGAAAACTGAGCGAAGGCAGGTTCCTGTTGAAGAGCTATCTTCCTTTGTTGAAGCCGGAGCATGTGGTACAGCAGCGGTAATCAGCCCTATTGCCAAAATATTTGATCCGGGGAAGAATGTGATTTATGAATATTGCAAAGATGGAAAACCAGGAACAGAATCCTTGAAACTTTACAATAAACTTATAGCCATCCAAAACGGGGATGAACCGGATTCTTTTGGCTGGGTGACCATTGTAAAATAAGATAAAAGATAAAAAGGTTGAAGAATAAAGAAACTGGATATTCCAAAACAAGACTGAGAAGTTCATATCTTACTCTTGTTGTTAGTGTCTCACTCGTACTTTTTCTTCTGGGGGTTCTGGGACTTGTTCTTATAAATGCAAAGGAGTTGTCGGATTATCTGCGGGAAAGCCTATCATTCTCTATAATGCTGGATGATGAGGCAAAAGAACCGGATATCAGGATGTTACAGAAGGACCTTGATGCAAAACCTTATGTGAAATCAACTGAATATGTTTCAAAGGATGCAGCTGCTGTAAAAATGAAAAAGGAACTTGGTGAGGATTTTGTCAGTTTTCTTGGTGATAATCCCCTCCCGCCTTCAATCGATGTATATCTTCATGCAGGGTTCACAAGTCCCGATAGCGTAGCAAAAATTGAAAAATATGTAAGGGAATATCCTTTTGTGAAAGAGGTTTACTATCAGGAATCTTTGCTTTTCCTTATCAATGAAAATGTTAAGAAGATCAGTTTGTTTCTTCTGGTGATAAGTGCATTCCTGTTTCTCATCGCACTGACTATAATCAGCAATACAATCAGATTATCAATCTATTCAAAACGATTCCTGATAAGGACGATGCAGCTTGTAGGTGCAACCCGGGCATTCATACGGAGACCATTTCTTATTCAGAGTGCAATTCACGGACTCCTGGCAGCACTGGTTGCAATGAGTTTATTAATGGGATTGCTTTATCTGATTGAAAAGGAGTTTTTTCTGATGTTTAGCTTCGAAAGCACCTATCTTCTGCTTCTTCTTGGAGCTTCAATTATAATAACAGGTGTATTGATAAATATCATTTCTACATTTTTTTCCGTTAACAGGTATCTTAGTATTTCTGAAGACAAACTTTATTATTGATATATTATGAGCGCAAAAAATGACAATAAAGAAAAATTAAATTTTGCTCTTGGCCGCGAAAATTACAAATTGCTGGCTATTGGATTCGCAATAATAGTGATTGGGTTTCTGCTGATGCTAGGTGGAAAATCTCCAAGTCCGGATAAATTCAGCGACAACATTTTCAGTTTCCGGAGAATCACACTCGCACCGATCGTCGTGCTGGCAGGCTTTATATTCGAAATATGGGCTATTATGAAAAAGCCTAAAGAATCTGATAAAGAATAGTTTAGAATTTTAAGGAAAATAAAATATCTGAAGCAATGGTTCCTGTACTAAACCGGGGACTTGAAGAGTTTTTAACTGTTAGTAGTTCAGTCTAACCAGAGCGAAGGCGATTTACTATACTTTAATTGGAATTATCTCAATCTTATCAGGTTTTCATGTCATCAGAAAAGGCAACAGTTTTTGAAGAAGGTAAAGTATTATTATTTGATAAACCTGTTTACTGGACTTCGTTTGATCTTGTGAATAAGGTAAGAATTATGATCCGAAGCACCTTGGGGATCAAAAAAATAAAGGTTGGTCATGCTGGTACACTCGATCCTCTGGCCAGTGGATTAATGATTATCTGTACAGGTAAGGCTACCAAAAAGATTGATGAGTTCCGTGATATGGATAAAGAATACGTTGCTACATTTCACCTTGGAGAGACAACCCCCTCTTTTGATCTGGAAACAGAGACAGATAATCATTATCCGACAGATCATATAACTGAAAAAATAGTGAGAGATGTGCTGGTCGGTTTTTTAGGTGAACAGAAACAGCTTCCCCCGATGTTCTCTGCTAAGCTGATAGCGGGTAAAAGAGCATATGAATTTGCCCGGCAAGGGGTAGAAAAAAAACTGGAACCTGTGACAGTTTTTTTCAGGGAAATCGAATTGCTCTCTTTTGAAATTCCTGAGATAAAAATAAGACTGTTGTGCAGTAAGGGAACCTATATAAGATCATTTGCGAGGGATTTTGGACTGGCATTAAAAAGTGGAAGTTATTTGTCATCTCTTGAAAGAACTGCAATTGGATCATATCATGTGAAAAATGCTTACAGTTTGGATAAATTTAGGGAACGTCTCGAACAAATGAACTCAGAATGCTGTTCGGAGACAATAAGGAATTCATAAAATTTTCAGACAGGTGGGTCCTTTAATTATTTTAAAAAAAATATACATTCCGATGTAACAAAATTGATATTTTTGCGTATAAAGGACTTCTTTAATTTAAAATGATTATTTAATTATTATGAAACTATCGCAATTCAGGTATAATTTGCCACAAGAACTCATTGCGCTTTATCCTTCTGAGAACAGGGATGAATCGAGATTATTGGTTGTTAACAGAAAAAGCGGAGAGCTTCAACACAAGATTTTTAAAGATATTACCGAATATTTTAACGAGAATGATGTTCTGGTTTTCAACAATACAAAGGTTTTCCCAGCGAGATTATATGGTAATAAAGAGAAAACCGGCGCTGAAATTGAAGTTTTCCTTTTGAGAGAGTTAAACAGGGAGCAACGTTTATGGGATGTATTGGTAGATCCGGCAAGAAAAATCAGAATTGGAAATAAATTATATTTTGGTGAAGATGACCTGTTAGTTGCAGAAGTTATTGATAATACAACTTCGAGAGGAAGGACTTTGAGGTTTTTGTTTGACGGCACCTATGAAGAATTTAAGAAGACCTTATACAGCCTTGGAGAGACCCCGCTTCCTAAATTTATCAACAGGAAAGTGGAACCCGAGGATAGTGAGAGATACCAGACCATTTTTGCGAAATATGAGGGTGCAGTTGCTGCTCCGACAGCCGGTTTGCATTTTAGCAGGGAGTTGCTTAAAAAACTTGAGATAATTGGAGTCGAATTTGCCGAAATAACACTTCATGTCGGGTTGGGAAATTTCAGAAGCGTTGATGTGGAAGACCTGACCAAGCACAAAGTTGATTCGGAAAGAATAGTAATCACCGATGATTCGGTAAGGATTGTAAACAAAGCTAAAGATAATAAGTACAAGATTTGCGCTGTTGGTACCACAGTTGTAAGAACTCTTGAGAGTTCAGTCTCCACAGATGGCTATCTGAAGCCGTTTGATGGCTGGACAAATAAATTTATCTTCCCGCCCTATGAATTTAAAGTACCCGATATGATGATTAGTAATTTTCATTTGCCATATTCCACTCTTTTAATGATGGTATCAGCGTTTGCTGGCTATGATCTGCTTTTTGATGCTTATAAAACAGCTGTAAGGGAGAAATACCGGTTTGGTACCTATGGCGATGCGATGCTTATTATCTAAATATCAGTCTTTTCTTTTTATCACCTAAAAGTCTTGAAGCCATGCAGTCATGCGGTCTTGCGGTTCATTGATAATTGGACCTCAGGAGTCTCATGACCTGCTGTTAAAGATTTTTTCCGGTTGGTCAAAAAAACCCATCAACATTTGAAATAATTTTTATCTTTAACTTATTATAAAATGGTTAGAGTAGTGCAACCATAATTAATAGTTTATAGTCTTGTTATAGTCTTGAAATAAGTGAATAGCTGACTCCGTTTATATTTGGTAGGGCGGATACAAAATATAGTATTAAATATTGATCGGTTTTAAAAAAAAGAGTTTAAAGTCGGACAATAATTTATTTGTATTTTACTGAACCTGAAAGTTTGATTTCTGCAATCGTAAATATTGTTTCTTTTGTTAACACAGTTTCCGGGAGACTGCGGAGGAAAGGCAATAGGAAGTTATTGCTGGTTGCTGGTTGCTGGTTGGTAGTTGGTAACGCACTGTTTGGGCAAACTGCCGGAGATTATGGAACAAGATATACTGACGGATCATTTAGATCCTGGAGTACTGGAACTAATTGGGTAATATGCCAGACAAATTTAACTTGGGCCGGAGCTATAGTTGCTGTAAATCCTCCAGATAACACAATAAATAGAGTATGGATCAGATCAAATTCAAATATTACACTCGATAACACTGACCAAACTTGTAATAACTTAACCATATATGGGAATATTTCCTGGACAGGTACTGGTTCTTTAACAATTTATGAAAATTTTGATGGTAATGGAAGTACTACTGGTGCCGGGAGAACAATAATAATAAATGGAAATTCAACCATACCGCCTGGTACTAATTTAACATTTGGTTCTATCCTGCAGATAAATCCAGGTTATACTGTAACTAACAATGGGATTATATTTTTGGATAATAATCTTATAGGTTCTGCTTCGAGTTCTACCTGGACAAATTCAAATAACTCATATTTTTCCATATCCGGTTCTTTATTAACCACCGGGACTTTAAATGCTTCAGCTTCTGGAAATACAGTTGAGTACCTGGGAACAGGGGCACAAGATATTAAAACTCCATCTACAAATTACTATAATCTAGTGACCTCAGGAGGTGGTACAAAGACACTTTCGGGCGATGTTTCTGTTAATGGTACCCTTACCATGACATCCGGGAATATTGAAGCCGGAACAAATACCTTAAAACTTACAAACTCTTCTTCGTCCGCATTGATTTATACATCAGGAACTATAGTTGGCAGATTTCAAAGAGGAGTAGTTACACCTGGAGCCAATTACCTTTTTCCTGTTGGCACATCTTTATATTACCGGCCGGCGATTTTTAACTTTTCGGCACTTGCCAGTGGAACAAATATTACAGCCCAGTTTAATCCAGCTTCCCCCGGTTCGTTTACTCCTTATGCTGATGATGGTATTAATCAATTGGATTATGCTTTTACTGATGGGTTTTGGAATTTCGTCAGCTCTTCAACACCGGTCAGTACCTATTCATTATCTCTTGATGGTAATGGCTTTTCCAGTTACATTATTGATGCAAATTCAAGGATTTCGGGAAGAAATGCCGGAAGTACAGCATGGCAGGACTTTGGAACACATGGGACAGTCGACATTTTGAATAGTACAATCACAAGAACAGATTTAAATGTCTTAAATACCACATCATTTGATTTTTGTTTCGCCGGCAGGTGCAATATTAGTGCAAATGCCGGAATAGATGTGGCAATTTGCCAAGGATCCTCCACCCTGTTAAATGGTTCAGGTGGCGGGACATATTCCTGGAGCCCCTCATATGGATTAAGTAACCCAAATATTGCTAATCCGGTGGCAAACCCAGGTGTAACAACTACCTATACATTGACTGTAACGAAAGGAGCATGTATAAGTACTGATAACGTTGTAGTTACTGTTAATGCCTCCCCAACTCCTCCTTCAGTTACTAATGGCGAGAGATGTGGAACAGGAACAGTTTCTCTCCTGGCAAGCGGAGCTATTGCAGGAGAGGATTATAAATGGTATGATGCTTTGACTGGAGGAACGCTGCTTCAGACAAATGGAAGTTCCTTTACCACTCCGTCAATCAGTGCAACAACAAACTATTATGTAATTAAATACAATACATCAACACTCTGCGAAAGTACTCCAAGGACTCTTATTGTTGCAACAGTTGATAACGATCCTGCTATCACAGTACAGCCTTTAGCTCCTGCAGCAGTGTGTGAAAGCAGTGGCATACAGACGATAAGTGTAACGGCAACGGGATATAATCTCACCTACCAGTGGCAGGAGAACCAGGGCAGTGGTTGTGTTTACACTGGGACACAAACCAATACACTTACTCTTACGAACCCGACACTGGGGATGAATGGATATCAGTACCGGGTAATTGTGACGGGAGGCTGCGGATCACCTGTAACAAGTAATGCAGTATCAATAATAATCAGAGCGAATCCTGTTATCACAGTACAGCCTTTAGCTCCTGCAGCAGTGTGTGAAAGCAGTGGCATACAGACGATAAGTGTAACGGCAACGGGATATAATCTCACCTACCAGTGGCAGGAGAACCAGGGCAGTGGTT
>JBEKDR010000048.1:0-27277 GCA_050014255.1 Bacteroidales bacterium
CAGGCACAGTGGGAAAGCTACAGTGCAGATCTGGAAAAAACACTAGGTTACAACAATACTTTCTATATAAGAAGGGCGAGAGTAAAATTTACATACGAAGCATTAGACGGAGTTAAATTTGTTTTACAACCCGATTTCAGCACAGGAAACCTTCAGCTTAAGGACGCATATGCAGTTGTAAATATTCCAAAACTGAAAAACTGGACATTATGGGCAGGTCAGATGAACAGACCAAATTATGATGTGGAATACTCGTCAAGCCAGAGGGAAGTACTTGAACGTGCAAGAGTTACCACAACAATTTATCCCGGTGAAAGAGAGATAGGCGCAAAACTTGAATACAATGGAACCAAGATTCCAGTTCTGTTTCAGGTAATGATGATGAATGGCGACTTCACAGGTACCCAGGCAAAAGCTATTCAATCAAATAAAGATATAATGGCTCGTTTTGTATATTCTGTAAAACTTCCGGCCGCTGGTGTTGGAATCGATTTTGGAGCAAATCACTATTTTGGCAGTAATCTTGCAAAAACCAACAAATATGTGAAGAACAGTGATGGAACTCTTGACAGTCTTAATAATGTCTGGCGTTATCTTGACAAGCATTGGACAGGTGGTGAAGTAAGGATTTATGCGGACGTTCTTGGTGGTTTGTCGATCAAAGGTGAATATGTTGCCGGTATTAATTCCATTGCCAGTACAGTAGCATCAACAGCAACGATGGCACAGAAGAAGGCAAGTCCTGATTTATATAATAATTTTGCAGGTTACTATATTACATTTATTAAAAACATCGGAGCAAAGAATCAGGCTGTCGTAAGATATGATTATTATGACCCCAATACGAAATTGAGTGGTGATGCAGCAGGTAATAGTCTTTATTACAAGACCTGGGCACTTGCCTGGCAGTATTATCTGAATGATAACATCAGAATCACTGCACAATTCACCTTGCCTACGAATGAAACCAATGCTACAAATCCGACAGATTTGAAAGATAATTTATTTACAATACGAGTTCAGGCAAAATTCTAATGATTTTGAAGATAAAAGATAATCCACCTTCGCTAAAGCTTCGGTGGACAAAGAAAGTAAAAAGACAAAAATTTGAAATCAAAATTAATAATACAATAAAATGAAAAATATTAAAATTCTCCCGATAATGATGATCCTGGCTGTTATGGCTTCTGTAACGGCTTTTTCGCAGGCAAAAATAACAGTCAAAGGATCAGATACTATGGTCATCCTGGCTCAGAGATGGGCAGAACTATATATGAAAAGTAATCCTCAGGCAACTGTCCAGGTGACAGGTGGCGGATCAGGTGTAGGCATTACAGCCCTGATCAACGGAACTACAGATATTTGCAATGCAAGCCGACCGATGAAACAGGCAGAAATCGAAAAACTGAAATCACGTTATAATACTCTGGGTGTGGAAATTCCCTGTGCAAAGGACGGAGTTACAATTTTCCTCAATGATGCAAATAAAGTAAGTGAACTTACTCTAAAACAGATCAGCGATATATACACCGGTAAGATCAGGAACTGGAAAGAGCTTGGTGGAGCTGATGCAGAGATAAGGCTTTATGGTCGTGAAAACAGTTCAGGAACTTATACATATTTGCACGATGAGGTTGTAAAAGCGGATTATGCATCTACAGTTCAATCACTGCCCGGTACAGCAGCTGTTGTAAATGCTGTTAAGAAAGATGTAAACGGAATCGGATACGGAGGAGCAGCTTATGCAGTAGGCGTAAAATATGCAAAGGTCAAAAAAGATGCAAATAGTACAGGTTATGTTCCATCTGCCGAAACCATTGCTAAAAACGAGTATCCTATAACCAGGTATCTTTATATGTACTTAAGGAACAGGCCAACCGGTGAAACTAAAAAATATATTGATTGGATTTTAGGTCCTGAAGGACAGAGAGTCGTTACGGAAATTGGATATTTCCCGGTAAAATAGTCATTTTAAAAGGTGGAAGTTTTGGGTAAAAGTCAAACTTGTCAGAATAATCACTGACAAGTTTGTTATTTAATAAGATAAAAGACAACAGTAAAAGACAAAAGTGAAGAATGGAAAACCGGAAGAATAAGAAGAACAGGGATTAAAATATCGTGTAACTCCGTGTTGCTCAGTGATTACTCTGTGGAACGTGGTTAAGAAAAATTCAAAATGATATGGTAAATTTCAATAAGAAGAAGTTTCGTTTTTCTGATTGGTTCGCTGATAAGGTTATAAAAGCTATAGCCTTTCTTTCGATTGCAGTCGTGCTACTGATCTTTATTTTTGTTTTCAGGGAAGCATTCCCGATTTTTAAAATGGATAATAAATCAAAGGCCCCTACAGAATTGCTGGTGCAGGAAAGTTATGGTGGAGCCGAGACAGATAATTTACAAAATAAAATGGCTGACAATCAGGTTGATAACTCCAATAAGAGACCTGCAAATACTGACAAGCCATCCTCCTCGCTTCTCTCAAAGACATGGATGCCCGTATCCGATAATCCACGTTATGGATTGTGGCCGTTATTCCTGGGAACCCTGAAAGTAACACTTATTGCACTGTTATTTGCTGCACCCATCTCCATCCTTGCAGCAATTTACACTTCAATGTTTGCAAAGCCAAGGTTAAGGGAAGTGATTAAACCTGTAGTTGAATTGCTAGCCGGATTTCCTTCGGTTGTTATAGGTTTTTTTGCTCTTATGGTCCTGGCTACAGTGTTGCAAAACATTTTCGGATATGCAAGCAGATTGAACGCATTTGTTGGTGGAATTGCAATGGGGCTGGCAGCAATTCCTATTATCTATACTCTTACGGAGGATGCATTGACTGCAATACCAAAGACTTATATTGAAGCCAGTCTTGGTCTGGGTGCCAGCAGAAGGCAGACAGCTTTTTACGTCATCCTGCCTGCCGCAGTACCAGGAATATTTGCAGCTGTGGTACTGGGTCTCGGCAGAATTTTCGGAGAAACAATGATAGCTCTTATGGCCACAGGAAATGCTGCAATGATATCAATGAATCCGTTTGATTCGGTAAGAACGCTATCGGCTACAATAGGAGCGGAAATGGCGGAAGTTGTATTTGGTGATACCCATTACAATGTATTATTCCTGATAGGTTCATTACTTTTCATATTCACCTTTGCACTTAATGCACTGGCAGAATTCTATTTTAAGAATCTGGTAATAAGACGGTATCAGTCAAAAAAATGACGCAAGACGAATTAAAGTTGAAATAAGGTTGAAATATATGGAAATAAGAAGTTTTGAAGAGAAATGAACAGAAATGTAAAAGATACAATAGTTGAAAGCATAACCGGAGTATGCGTTTTGTTTATAATTTTCATTATTGTATCAATACTTGCAATTACAATTGTTGGGGGATGGCCAAATCTGAACTGGAAATTCTTATCCGAGTTTCCCAGGGAAGGAATGACAAAAGGTGGCATTTTACCGGCAATAGTCGGAACAGCAGTAATGACAATAATTATGGCTGTTGCTGCTGTACCATTTGGAGTAATTACAGCAATATACCTGGCGGAATATGCCAATGAAAAATCTGTTATTGCCAAAACAATAAGGTTTGCTGTTAAGACACTTGCCGTTGTACCCTCAATAATTTTCGGATTGTTCGGATTGGGATTTTTTATAGGTTTTGTGGGCAAGGGGATGGATACTCTATTCAGCGGTGGAGAGCTCAGATGGGGACAGCCAAATATTTTATGGGCGAGCCTGACAATGGCTTTACTGACTTTGCCTGTTGTTATTGTGTCAGTTGAGGAGGCAATACGTACAATTCCAAGGGACATGCGTGAAGCCAGCCTGGCTCTCGGTGCCACTAAATGGCAGACTATCAGAAAAGTAGTGTTACCAGGTTCAGTGTCTGGAATACTTACCGGTACAATCCTGGCAGTTAGCCGGGGTGCCGGGGAAGTTGCCCCGATTCTTTTTACAGGAGCTGTCTACTTCGCTTCCAATCTGCCACATTCATTAAGCGACCAATTCATGTCGCTCGGTTACCATATTTATATTATGTCAACCCAGTCATCAAATGTGGATGCAACTCAACCTATCCAGTTTGCAACAACCCTGGTGTTGTTACTTCTTACATTTTCACTGAATGCAGTAGCAGTTATATTAAGATACAGAATAAGAAAAAGAGCAAAATAACTATTTTTCATGAACGATATTAAGGTAAAAGTTAAAGATTTGTCACTCCGGTACGGAACCAATCTTGCATTAAAAAATATTTCAATGGATATCCCTGAAAAAATGGTCACTGCGTTTATAGGACCATCGGGATGCGGCAAATCTACCTTCCTCAGAACTCTTAACCGAATGAACGATCTTATTGATAATGTTACAATTGAAGGGGAAGTCTATATCGACAATACAAACATATATGATAAAAATATTGATGTTGTTAGCCTGAGAAAGAAAGTTGGCATGATTTTTCAGAAATCGAATCCTTTTGCAAAGTCGGTATATGACAACATTGCTTTCGGTCCCAGAATTAACGGTATAAGCCATAAAAGTATTCTCGATGAAATAGTTGAACGATCATTAAAGCAGGCAGCAATATGGGATGAAGTAAAAGACAGGTTGTTTCATTCAGCATTATCCCTTTCAGGAGGACAACAACAACGTATCTGTATTGCCAGATCGCTTGCTGTTAATCCTGAAATACTTCTTATGGATGAACCGGCCAGCGCCCTTGACCCTATTTCAACTGCAAAGATTGAAGAATTAATTCATGAATTGAAAAGAGATTATACAATTATAATTGTTACTCATAACATGCAGCAGGCAGCCCGTACAAGTGATCTGACAGCTCTGTTTTATCTGGGAGACCTGGTTGAAATGAATAAAACTGAAATAATATTTTCCAATCCGGCTAAGAAGCAGACTGAAGATTATATTTCAGGCCGTTTCGGATGAAATATGACAAAAGGCCTATTTTGGCAGAGAGAACAGGAATTCAATTCCTCCGCCGTTTTTGTTTTTTACCTGTATATCTCCTTTATGCAAAAGAATAGCATTTTTTACTATGGCCAGTCCGAGCCCTGTACCTCCGCTTTTTCTGGATCTGCCTGAATCTACTCTGTAGAAGCGTTCAAACACTCTCCCAAGGTGTTCTTCCGAAATACCGACTCCATTATCAGAAAAAGAAAAATGACAATATTTATCATCCTGGTTATATAATGAGATTGTCACTGTCGTATTGTTTCCTGCATAGTTGACGGAGTTCTCAAGCAAGTTCTGGAAAACAGAGGTGATAAGTGACCGGTTACAATTAATATAGATATTCTCGTCTACATTAATATCAACCTTTATTCTTTTGCTTTCAACGGCAGATTTGAAATTATCCCTGACTTCATTTATAATATCCAGTATCCTGGTTTTATCCTTTATATAAGTATTCCCCGCTTCCTCTATTTTATTGATAACAACAATATCATTTATGAGTCCGGTAAGTCTGTCGCTCTGGGCAAGAGCTTTTTCAAGAAAATACTTCTGTTTATCAGGTTCCATCTGTGGTTCATTGATAAGCGTTTCAATGTAACCTTTTATAGATGAGATGGGAGTCTTCAGCTCGTGTGCAATATTTGATGTCATCTCCTGTTTAATAAGGCGGCTTTTTTCCGCCACACTAATATCGCTCAGTATGACTTCGAAAGTATTGTCGTGAAATACCACGCATTGAACTTTAAAGAACTTGCCGTTCTTTCCGATCTGGTACTCCATCTTTGGCAGGTCAGATGATTTAATTTCAGTTTTTGACTGTTTTTCAATGAATTCTATTGCCGGGGAAAATTCTTTTATTTTGAAAAAATTATTTGAAGATATTGTCAGCTCACCCGAGATCATATTCATGAACTGGATGAAATGGTTATTTGTAAGAATCTTGGTTTTGTCTGTTGAGAAAAATGCTATTCCCTCATTTAATGCATTCAGGTGGCTAAAGAGTTTTTCCTTTTCATTAGACAGGTCATTTTGAGTTGCAAGCATTTTGTTATAGATCTCGATAATTTCTTCACCTATGATTCCAAGTTCATTTTTTGGGAATTTTGAATGAGAATCAAAAGGTTCATTATTTGCTACTCGTACGGCAAAATCTTTAAGCCTGTCTATCGACTTGCCAAACTTATTGGTGACAGCCAGCAAAACAAGCCATATTGCAATGAAAGAAAGAGTTATTACAATCAGAAAATATTTTTTTACCGTCAGAAGGTTGATTGTCTTTTTATCGTAAACTATTGCTGCCCTTATATAATACCTGCTGTAATATTTTGCATAATAATAATAATCCTTACCCGTCGTCCCTGATTTCCGTATCGATTTGCCAAAATCAGAATAAAGCGATTCACGTATCTCAGGCCTGGTCTTATGATTCTCCATACTCTTCCAGTCGCGTACAGAACTATCATACCAGACCTCTCCCGAAGGGTTGACTACAGTAACACGCAGATCCTCCTGGGGCAGCAATCTCACTATTGAATCCGTAGAGATCCAATTTCCGTTTTCATAGATAGAATTTGATTTTATATAATTATCAATAACTTTTGTGACATTATCAAGCTCATCATTCAGAGTTGAGATTCTGAACTCTTTTTCCCTTTTGTACAGATAGCTTAATATAAGTAAGGTGAATAATACAAATATCGAAGAATAGTATATGAAAAGATTATTTCTGAACTTATTCCTTGTGATCATTTCTGAAGATTTAGTTCTTTAGAATTCAAAAAAATAACCATAACCTGTCTTGTTTTTTAAGCAGGGACCAAATTGTCCGAGTTTATTTCTGAGTCTGGTAATATTTACATCAACTGTTCGTTCAGTAACAATGACGTCCTGTCCCCATATCCTCATAAGCAGGTCCTCCCTGGAAAAGACTATACCCTGATTTTCCAACAATACTCTCAGAATTTCATATTCCTTTTTGGTAAGCTCTACGCGTTCATCATTTATTATCAGTCTTTTACGTATTGTATCAAGGTCGATGCCATTAAATTGCAGGATCGTTTTATTATTAACTTTATCAGTATAAGATCTTTTTAAAACAGCTTTGACTCTTGCAATTAATTCATTGACTGAGAATGGTTTGGAAATATAGTCATCAGCACCGAGACTGAATCCCGTAAGAATATCATTCTCAGTATCCTTTGCAGTAAGGAAAATCACCGGGATATCAAGTTTAAGATCTTTTCTCAGTTTGTCAGCAAATTTAAACCCCGACATAGGGCCCATCATAACGTCGAGAAGCAAAAGATCAAAGTTGCCAAGCGGTCTTTTCAGCGCCTCTTCTGCTGAATGTGCGATTTCAGTATCATAACCTTCATTGCTGAGATTGTACTGAAGGATTTCACAAAGATCCTCTTCATCATCAACAATAAGAATACGTTTTCCTTTAAGTTCCATTATTATTCAGGTTTATTTACTTTCGTCATTAATTGACTGAGCTGAAGCCAGCCCTGAATGTCTTATATCAGTACCTTGTATAGAGTATATTGAAGCTTCAGCAATATTCGTTGCATGATCGGCAATTCTTTCAAGATTTGTAATTATATTCTTCAGATCGATATAACTAAGCAGCATCTCTTTGGTCTTATCGCTTACCTTTGCCCTGGAGATGCTGTTGATCAATAGTTTACTGTTCATATCGTCAACCACTTCATCATTTTTTATTGTCCATATGGCATATTCATTATCGTTGTTAATAAAAGAAAGCAACGATTTTTCAACCATCGAAATTCCTGATAACAGCATTACGTGGAGCACCTCAATCATAGCTTTGTACTCAACAGAATCTTTTATGTTATCAATTGAATTTAGGATATTGATTACCCGATCCCCTATTCTTTCAAGATTAATAGACATTCTGGAGACAGCAACTGCTTTACGAATATCTGAAGCAACCGGTTGAAACAGAATAATAGAATTAATGAATTTTTCACTTATCAGAACTTCGTACTTATCGATTTTGTTTTCATTCGTATTTATTTCAGATCGTAAGATGTCACGCTTTTCCTCCAGGTGTTCTTCCATATATTTTTCAAGAAGCTTAAGTTGGGCAAGTATGGTATCTGCCATCTCTTCAAACGTGGCTAAAATGTCGAGTATTGATTCTTCTCTTTTTGTTTTCATCCCTGGCATTAATTAATTGTTACATTACCTGATTTCGCCTTAGTTACAAAATATTATGACGCAAAGTTAACTTCATTTAATGTTATAACTATCAGCTATCTGTTACTTAATTGTTACAATTTGGTTAACTTTCGTAATAAGTTTCTGAATATCATTGGTTTTATATTCCGGTTATGATATCAGATAGAGATTTTAAAGAAGTTATTTCTCTTTCAGGAGCATTAATTTTATAAATTGCGGGCTCTAATAATATAATTATGAAAATAAATATAACAATTTCAATCTGGTTCTTTTTTCTGACGCAAACAGGATATTTAAATGCGCAGACCTTAAATCACCCTAATTCGGGTCTGAAAAGTCATGAGACCCTTGAGATTTCAAAGATTGAAATTTCAGCAAATAAAACAGTGATTTCTCTTGGCGTAGAAAACAGAATCACAGGTGGTTACTTCTGTGCTGATAAAAATATCTTTATAATTTATCCCGACGGGACCAGAAGCAGGCTGACTTCTTCGAAAGGAATCCCTGTTTGCCCCGAGACCTATAAATTTAGAACGATTGGAGAAAAGCTCAATTTTGAACTGACCTTTCCACCATTAAAGCAGGGCACTCAATGGATTGAACTTATTGAAGATTGTTCTGAAAACTGTTTTTCTTTTTATGGCGTTTGTCTTAACAGAGATCTTAACAAAAAGATAGATGATGCTTCACTCCTTGCCGAAAATGGTATGCCGGCTGAAGCGTTAATAAATTTCATTAAAATTGCCGGCACGATTGATAGTAAGAATTCCGGAATTGAGGGTTTGATATATATAAATATTATTACACTGGCTAAAGAGACCGCCAATATCCAAAAAGCTGCTGAATGGTACGCGAAGTTGAAATCATCGGGTATTCCCAGATCCGAATTATATATTAAACATCTTAATTCACAGGGCATTATGTACTAAAGAATGAGGCCGCCTCAAATGAAGCAGCCTCTCACAATGCTTTTTAATTTATTCAACTATTTTTTCCCGAAATAAAAATCAAGCCCTGCAGCAACTATCCATGTTGATTTATTATATGTTTCGAAAGAATACAAACCCCCTGGCAGAAGAGGATCAAAGTTCTTTGAACCCTCAGCATAAAATGCACGTTGATAACCTAGATTAAGATCGATCATTTGTGTAATACGGTACCCGAAACCAAATCCAATAGAGTTGGTGTTAGTGCTGAAAGTCTGATCACTCTGATAATTGGCATTAACACCTGTGACAGTCCTGGACCAGCCGGCACTCACACGCAGTTTTTCTGACAGGCTGTATTCCAGTCCGAGGCCAAATTCAAGGAAATTGCGGTCGATTTCATTGTCATATCCATTGTAATCGACATTTTTATCAAAATATTCATTGAAGCTTCCGGAGATTAATAGTTTTTTTGTTGGCTTAAGATCTATGCCAAGAGAAAGCATAGCAGGCATGTCACCAACGGCTGTTTGCCCGTTGACAAATATTCCACCGCCTTCATTATTGACTACTTTTGTTTTCAGATTAATCTTAGTTTTAAACTCGTATTTAATTGCGATATCCACCATATCTGAAGGTGAAAAATTAGCACTGAGAATTGGTGTAATTCCTGTTCCCGATTCTGAAGCATCTACAGTCATGTCCTGAGTTGCGACCGCATTTTCTCCCATGGCTGTGGCTTTAGCTCCATAAGTAGCCGAAGCTCCGGAGAAAAATGCCTGCGATTGAGCTATCGTCATACCTGCGGGGTTGCCACCAAGAGCAGCAATAGTTCCCTGAAGGGTTGCAACCTGAGTCGGAGTTAAACCAACTAAGGTCCCGCTGGACAGAGGAACACTACCGCCACCACCATTAATTATTGGCTGCAGCGAAGAAGCAGTTCCTGAAAGTTGAGTTGAAACCACATTTAAGTAAGTCTGACCATCTGTGAAGAACTGGCTTGCCAATACCATTCCTCCTGAATAAGCGGCTCCAAAAGCAGGATAAGTAGGATTAATACTGATATTCTTCAAATACCCGTTATATTTGTTTGATGCAGAAACTAAACGCGCACCAACTGCAACAGAAATCCCATCGTTTATCTTATATCCAACGTTGGCCTGATATCCGAAATAAGTCGAAGAGCCTTTAAAATATATATCTGCCGAATATTGTGTAGTTGGTATGCCCTGACTGGCTAAACTAGGCACAATATCAGAGACAGGCATTTCAAAAGAAGGTAACCCGGTCTTGTATTTTGCCCCGCCCCCTCCTCCAATAGGATTAAAACCTGCTGAAAACGACAGCTTCCCGGTATTGTAAACTAAGTAAATCCCGGGGAAAACAGGGGCACTTATCTTGCCGACATACTCTTTTGGAGTAGGTTGGAGAAATTGATAATTGCTGACCACTTTTTGTGTCTGGTAGATTGTCTGGTTATTTATTGAAGCAAAGAACCCATTTCCAAGCTTTGTTAAACCGGCAGGATTGAAATATGCAGCATCAATGCTCGTAGATGCATTTCGGTTCTGCAGGCGTGTGAACATGACACTTTGGTTATTGTTGGTAACCAATCCGCCCGCAAGCAGACTGCCTGTAATGAACAAAGAAGCAACAAAGGTTAAAAGTTTTCTCATAGGTTAAGTTTTAAGTTTAAGTTTCAGCGGGTATATTGTAGGCCTGTACTATATCCCCATTTCATATTTAAAATATTTATGTAAATTCAATATTTTACAAAAGCTTGACCATAAATTGTCTCAAATGTAGAAAAATAATTCTTTCCTGCAATAGGTCTAAAATAGTTAATTGATATTTAGTAGATTATGTGATATAATCCATGCCAGTAGAATAAATTTATTTCCCATTCAGCAGAGTAAAGTCTTCGAATAACCCATAATCAAGCATCTGGTATTCCTTTCCCGATGGATAAAAATTAACATTTCTCCATGTCCAGGGGGAAACAAAACCGGGCTTTGGATTATTATGATGTGGCCCGAGAAGATTTTTAAGACTACCAATAACATTTACATCAATCTTATTAATTCCGGGTTTAATCAATCCTGTGATATCGCTATGGTACGGAGGAAATGCGATAACAGGCGCTTGTTGTCCGTTTACAGAGACTTCTGCCACCGTTCCGCGCCAGTTACCAAAGACAACTTCCCATTTGCCATCAGATTTCTCAATATTGAATTCTTCACTGTAAGTAACACCCCATGAATAAAATGGCAGGCCCTGTGTTTTCCAGCTTCCTGACGTGTAAGTAACAACAGGTGCTTCAATTTCCCAACCTTTTTCAGCAGGTTTAACAGCGAAATCTCCGAGAATATAAACAGGTTCTATTTCAGCATTAACTTTCATTGGAGAAGTTTTAAGAGTAATTGTGTTATCTCCTGTTTTGACATCAGTTCCAATATTGAAAACACCGAATGATCTGTCGAGCCACCATTTGCCATTTTCAGGTTTCACTTCAACGCCATTAATCGTAACTGTCCATAAATAAGGGCGTTCCACAACAGCTTTAATCTTTGACAAGTCGAATTTCCCTTTTACGGGGAAATGATATGTTGCGGTAAACCCTGTGTTCGCTCTAAAAGTATCCCTGTCGACAATATTTCTCCTGAACTGTACGGACGTGTTCCATGGATTACCGTTTTTAAATCCGTAGTATCTATAAACCTTATCAGCTGCATTGTAGGTATTCAGATCTTTTGTGATCTCGTTACCGAGCTCAATGTCACAGAAATCAATCATCAGAACATTATCATCGTTTCTGGTGACTTTCAACGGATTGGAAGGTTGGACAGTAATGTAGTTCTGCGGCCTGACAGGAATTGCATAATCATATTTTTTAGAATCGGGTATAAAGAGCAGAAGGCTCCCGGCAGGAGGAATTGAATAGGAGACAAAGATATCTTCTCCTTTCAGTTGATTTGGATATCCATAAACTTCTCCTGTCACAGTATTCATTTCGAGAGCACCTTTCCCGTTTGTTTGAAGCGAACCGTTCACTTGCTGACTTAGACTTGAATTTACCAGAAACAAAACCTGCCCGTCAGACAATATCCTTCGATGATGATAAAGAGCTCCTCCGTTCCCTCCTTCAAACTTGAGCCTTATATTATTGAAGTATTTATAAATGACTTCCTGTGTTAATTTATCGATAATTATAATCTTACCAGAACTTTTATTAAAAAGTTCTGGTAATCCTTCACTTGGAGAGCCATCAACCAGAGTCGGGACAGAGAATGCAATAAGGGTGCCTCCTTTCGAAACAAACTTCTCAAGAAGCTTATAAGTTTGTCTATCCAGATTCTCTGTCATAGGAGGTATAACAAATCTTGAATAACTCGCCTTCCCTACGACCAGCTTGCCATTTGAAACACTTCCCATATCTTTTATTATGTTTTCTGAACCCAGGTCATATTCGACCTGACTTTTCTCAAGTTTTGTTATAAATGTCTGGAAAGCCTGACCTATTTCAGCATATTTCTTGTCAGGTTGTGTATAAGAGTCATAAAGCCAGGTAGATGTGGTTGGTTCAAGTATCAGTATGTCGTTAATCTGTTTTCCTGATGATAAGGCGAGTGAAAGCCTGGCATAATGGGTATTTAAATACTTGTAATTGTTCCACCATGGTTCATGATAGTCGAAGGTGGGAGGGTAGTCATATTTTCTGGCTCCGGCGAGAGTGAAGTATGTAAGATGCTGGTTCATAAGGTTTATCCCAAGAGCATATTCCCAGTCACCATTGCGTTTCATATCAGTAAACGTAAGATCCCAACCGGAACCGCCATAAGTTTCACTGAGTTTTCTCTGCCTGCCTGTCTGGTTTGCAGCGCTGGCCAGCTCTTTAACCGATCTTATGTTTCCAAATTGGGCATGTGTTGTAGAATCATCCCACTGGTTGAACAACATATCAATAGCCGGAACCTGGGGCCAGGCATACATTGCCATATTATCTCCACCCGGACGCATATTAGGCCATTCATGTTCCCAGTAATGACCGGTGAATTTAAGTCCTTTTGCATCACAATAGTTGTGCCAGGGCTTAGACCATCTATCGATGAACATCTGAAGAAGTGTTTGTGTGTAGTTATGTCTGACTTTTTTCCAGTCGCCTGTTTCCTCATAAAGTGAAGGCAGCTGAGTTTTAAGGTCATAATGCCACTGTTTCATGAAAACATCAAACAGATCCGGTGTCCACCGGATACCGCCAGGAGACTCAATCTGAGGTTCATCGGTAAATGTTCCGGGGACCGTTTTTCCGAATTCAGAGCCAAGATATTTCTCATAACCTTTCATGGTAACTTCAATAAATTTCTGAGTCACGCCAGGGTAAAGCAGATCAACATATGAAAAGCCGCCGTACCAGTCAGATTTTTCATTGTAGGTTTTCGAGAAGAGAAAATAGTTCCCTTTCTTTCCTTTTTCATTTGACAGAGAAGTGGTAATATCCTTGTAAATTCCATCCACTTCTTTGAGACAGAGGTAATATTTGTCACAAGTGTCGGGAAGGACATCAACTCTTGTCATATTCAAACCCTGCCCTTTGTTATAAGATTCGGGCATTTCATCGGGAACATGACCGCCTCCGAAACCGCTGGGATATGAATTTTCATCATAAATCCAGATATTCATGCCAAGCTCTTTTCCTTTTTCAACAGTATGCTGATAAAGTTTAAACCAGTTTTCTGAAAGATATTCAGTGATTAATCCGGGTCGCGGATGTACAAAAACCTGCGATGATCCCGCGTTTTTAAAACTGACAAGGTCTTTGTCTATCTCGTCAGCGGTAATATCACCGTTCCAGACAAAAAACGGAGCAGTGGTGTATTCCTTCGGAGGGTCGCTGAATTGCGATGAAAGAGCAGTAAAATCATTGACCTTAACCTCATTTATTACTTTTTTCTTACAGGAAAATAACATTAACAGCCCTGTTACAAGAATAAAAATAACAAGCTCCTTAATTCTAAGATTTAATTTCATAGTGGTATAATTTACGAATATGAAAACTATTATTTTAGTTTGCTCAGGTTCCAGTTAGGGTACCATTTAATGACCGGATTCCCTTTTTCCCATTCAATTGGAAGCCAGATATGCCGGCTGTCAGCAAGATTATCAGGAATCCATCTGTCGCCCATATAGATAAATGCATTTTTTTTCCCATTGACAGGAAGAACCTGAGTGCTCTGGGAACCAAAGGTTATTTTGTTTTCATCCTCTGTTCCTCTGCAAGGGTTTCCGATTGACTTCCATTCTCCAAAAATCTTTTTGGCAATAGCAAGACGGGCTGCATTTGGCTTCCATCCGGTAGTACCGGAGGTGAACATAAAATACCTGCCCTTGGAAAAGAAGATTGCGGGAGCTTCATTCGATTCTCCGGGTAAAACACGAATATATCTTCCTGTAAAATCAAGATAATCATCTGTAAGTTCTGAAAACTGAAGAGTCATGTTCTCCTCAGCAGCATGGACGTGATAAGCTTTATCATCTTTATCAACAAAAATAGTCATGTCGCGGGCCATCTGACCTCCTTCAAAATCCCGTCTGACAAATAGCCCTTCCTTTACGGCAAGTTTCCATTCGTCCGACCAGCTTTTAAGATCTCCTTCTTTTACAGTGGCTTTCTTGTACTCTTCAGGAAAATTCAAAGGCCAGACACCTGCATTGGGACGCAGACTCCTTACGTATTTGTATGGACCCGTTATTTTGTCACTTACTGCAACACCGGTTAATGCTGCTTTATAGCCCTGTCCTTTCAGTTCGTGATGAAACCACATTACAAACTTTCCGGTCTTTTTGTTATAAATTACTTTTGGGCGCTCAATTACACATCCGGGATTAAGAATACTTGAAGTATCATTAATAACCTTTAAAGCAAGACCCTCATTTTTCCAGTTCAGAAGATCTTTTGAAGAGTAGCAGCTTACCCCATAATGACTCTTATCTTTTTCCAAACGTCCTAACCTGTATTCCCCAAACCAGTAATATGTATCGTTATAATATATTATACCGCCTCCGTGTGCGTTAATATGCTTTCCCTCAGTATCCGGCCATATCTGACCTGGTCTGAATGAGTGATTCATATCCTGGCAATAAATTGAGAAACAGATAAATATACAAGTAATAGAGATAATTGCTTTTTTTGTAATTGTTTTCATTGTGATTGAAATTATATATTTAAATGAAAATTACTTGGTGAAAAATTGTGTCTTAGTGGCAGAAGAAAAATATGCCACCAAGGCGCCAGGGCACGAAGACTCACAAAGTTTATCTAGATATTCAGATCTTCATTTAATTCCATAAATATAATTAAGTAATAAAGATAATTAATTGGACAATCAAAAAATTCTGTTTTGGAATATCATTGTTTGATCGTTAATCTTTCATATTTTTGAAACAGTAAACACCGGGAAAATTATGGTGAAGCCGAAAGTTGTAAGAGGGCATTTCTTATTCATCTCGCTTATTCTACTTGCATTCATAGTGCAAAACTTGTTTTCACAACCGGTGGTTGGTTTGGATAACTGGTACAACCATGAGACCAACATCAAAACGGGGAAGCCGTTTCATTACCTCTGGACTGATACTGAGTTAAGCGGATATTCAAGGTGGGGAGAAATTTTTACCGGCAGGGGAGCAAAAATTACTACCCTTGGGAAACCTGATGATACTGTTCTAAGCAAAATCAATATCTATATTATTGTTGATCCTGACACAACATCTGAAAACCCATTTCCAAATTATATAGAATCTGAAGATATTGCATTTATTAAAAGATGGGTTGAATGTGGAGGTGTTCTGGCAGTCCTGGCAAACGATGGACCAAACTGTGAGTTCACGCATCTCAATAAGCTGATGATACAGTTTGGAATGACATTTAACCATGTGACATTGCATCCTGTGACTGGAAATAATTTTGAAATGGGTGCAAGCATCAATCTGCCTGACCATCCTCTTTTTAAAGGAGTTAAAAAAATTTATATCAAAGAGGTTTCTGATATTAATATCTCAGGAACTGCAAAGTCCATCCTGACTGAGAAGGGCAAAGTTCTGATAGCGGAAAACAAATTTGGCAAGGGATATGTTTTTGCGATAGGTGACCCATGGATATATAATGAATATATTGATCACGACCGTCTTCCGCAAAGTTTTGACAACCGCAAAGCAGCAGAGAATCTTACAGATTTATTGTTGAGTTATGTAAAACAAAAATAAACTTATCTATGACACTCATTATTAAAGAATCCTAATATGAAAAAATCTTTTATTCTTCAGGTGGTTTGTTTGTTATTAATTATTGCCTCTTCATGCACTCAAACTTCAGAACTTAAAGAGGCTCCGCCACTTTCGGTCCGCGTTTCTGAGGACCGGCTGATCCGTATTGACAAAATGCTTCAGCAGAGTATCGATAGCGGATGGATTGCAGGCGCAGTCGGTTTTATTGCACGTGATGGCAAAATTATTTATGATAAATCGTTTGGTGTAAACAATATCGAAGCAAAAACATTGATGCATAAAGATGATATTTTTCGCATCGCTTCCCAGACGAAAGCTATTACCAGTGTGGCAGTAATGATGTTATTTGAGGAAGGAAAATTCCTTTTAGATGACCCGATCTCAAAATATATCCCTGAATTTGCGAATCCCCGGGTTCTCGATAAATTCAATGAAAAGGATACAACTTATACTACTGTTCAGGCAAATCGCGAAATAACGATAAGAGATCTTTTAACCCACACTTCAGGAATTGATTATGCCGGAATCGGCTCCGCAAATATGAGGGCTATTTATGCAAAATCAGCCATTCCTGGAGGTTTTGGAAGTGATAAAATGGTACTCGGAGAAAAGATCAGGGCACTTGGCAAATTGCCTCTTGTCCACCAGCCTGGTGAGAAATTTACTTATGGATTAAATGTCGATGTTCTGGGCTATCTCGTTGAAGTGTTGTCAGGTGAAAGTCTTGACCACTATTTTCACAAGCATATTTTTGAACCATTAGGCATGAACGATACTTATTTTTATGTGCCTCAATCAAAATCTGACAGGCTGGTTAAAGTTATAACTGAAGATAAAAATCACCATCTGATAAATGCCAGAGAAGAGTTTGTGAATTATCCTCTAGTTAAGGGTACATATTTTTCAGGGGGCGCCGGACTAAGTTCAACCATAAAAGATTATGCAACTTTTTTACAGATGATGTTAAATAAAGGTGAGTATAATGGTAAGAGACTTCTGGCAAGACGTACTGTGGAATTAATGACATGTAACCAGATCGGAGACCTGAATCTGGGCAGGGACAAGTTCGGATTGGGATTTGAGATAACAACTGCCAGCGGCCAGGCAAAACTGGGAATTTCAGAAGGGTCGTTTGCCTGGGGCGGATATTTTTCAACCATTTATTGGGCCGATCCAAAGGAACGGCTTGTCTGCCTGTTAT
The DNA here is from genome assembly GCA_050014255.1 of Bacteroidales bacterium. Classification (GTDB taxonomy): domain Bacteria; phylum Bacteroidota; class Bacteroidia; order Bacteroidales; family VadinHA17; genus LD21. The sequence continues at coordinate 17,581 of JBEKDR010000048.1, forward strand.
TTACACAACAAAGTCCTCTCAGCCATTCTGAAATAGGGGACAAATTCAAGGCAATGGTTTATCAGGCTTTATCAGACTAAAGAGATAGACATAAGTCTCTAAAATCTATACACATAAGAATCGACACTTAATGTTTATATCCTGAGCTTAATCCTAAATTATTTTCCTGTATAACGAAGAATACTGCTTCCTGATAATCCATTTGCTGCTACTCCTTCGACGGTTATTAATAACTCGTCTGATTGATTATTATTTAAGAAACTGACTGATGTCTTTCCTGATCTGTCAGTCATTACATTAGGTTCCCAGAAGAGAATGTTGCTTTTGGTTTTAGCTGCATTTCCCTCTTTTTTCGCAAGATCGCCTGATTTCTTCATTGTTATTTCAATAATACCCACACTGTTCATTGAGGAATATCTTTGAATATCCATAACATTTGTTGAGGCGGATATATGCGCTATATCCTGTACAGGGATCGTACCAAGGATTGAGGCGTCGGTGCCCATCTTTATGCCATCAACAATTATCAGAGCACCATCAAGATTGTTAAGAGAGTTCATGGTACCTATGCCAAATGTTATTTTGCCGTTTTCTATGTGATACGGTTTGATAGACATCAGAATATCGTAAATACTACGATCTGTTGAGTATCCGTATTGTTTTTTTTGACTTCCCGATTCCCCTTTTCTAGAAAGTTTCTTAGGGTTGTTTTTCTCCTGAACAATAAACGGTTTGCCTGGAGATTGCGTATACTGTAAAAGAATCCCGGCATAATATTTCCTTACATCAGTTTCTGAGGTAAATTCCGGTTGGTTATTATTAAGATATGCGAAGTTTGTAATGTTATTACTATAAAAAAGCTGATGTGGAATAATATTTGAAGCGGAAACTGACATATTAGCCATAACAGGGTTGCCTTTTTCATCGATGAGAGAAATTTCCAGCCCGACTTTATCATCCTGAAGTTTGATAGTTTTAAGCAGTATGTCAAAGTGTTTAATCTCATTCACAGGTATGTTTACTACATTCTGCTTATTCCCCTTTGTAAAATTAAAAGGAGTCGGAATAACAATACCGGTGATAGTTTTAGCTCCCTTATGGGATGGCGTCACAATAAGTTTAAGTACCTCTTTATTGTCAGATACCGGAAGTTGTAATTTTAGAGTAGCTATTCCATCAGAGTTGGCTTTACTTTTTCCTCCAAGTATTTCACCCGATGTGCCTGTTAACTGGTAAGCAAAACTTACCGGAACTGGTTTATTGCCTTTTCCTGTAAACTTGATTTGTGCTGTAAGCAGGCTGCCTGATTCATATAGAGTGTCTGCCAATGATAAATCTGTGATCAGGTCAGATTCGACGGATTCTCTTATCTCGATTATCCTTGAAAACATTTTTTCAGGAGAAAATTTATTTTTCGAACGGGCCGAAGCAACAAGAATATAATTCCCCTCAGACAGGAAATCGGGTAGTTCAATTTTCCCTGTTATAATGCTGTTGTTAAGAGGGACTATTCCGGATGAGACCTCAAGTCCTTCCTGGTCCAAAAGAGCAACATATAATGTATCATTCAGTGAAGAAGTCTTGTTTTCAGAGTCCTTTAAAATGTAGGTTTTAAACATAACAGATTCACCAGGAAGGTAATATGAGCGATCAGTATTAAGATAAAGAAGGGAATTAGAATTTTTTAAGTCCTGTACTGTTCCACCGGTCAGGGGACCAGGTAAATTCTGTCCTGACAGGACTGAAACGCTTATCAGCCCGAAAGCTGCGACAAAAACTGTTCTGATTATTTTCATGACTTAAGTTATTATATTTATTTTCAAATGTATTGAACGAACGAAATCACTTGCAGTCTCTTCCTGCGAAAAAATTATTCTCATCCGCTTGCCGTTCCAGATATCAAATCTTCAGGAAAATCTTCTTTTTATAAAGTACATACAGGAATACCCATGCAATTGCTGTCACCCCAATTCCATCAATGAGAGGTGCCCATGTTTCCGGCATGATGGAAGTAAGGCCTCCGAAGAAAAATTTTGTAGCAGCCCTGAAATTTACAATTCTTTCTGTAAGATATATTGTAATTGGATTCATCCCTATGACTACAAAGAAAAATGCCCATTTTTTATATCCCCAGACATCAATAATAAGGTAGAAGATTGAGAACAGAAGAAGGCTTAATCCTCCTACAAAACATACAAATGAACTTGTCCACAGGTTTTTGTTGATCGGGAATGCAATATTCCATATTTTACCAATTATCATTAGCGAAATTGCTCCTATAAAGAGATAAAGGACCTTACGCAAAGGCTTGTCGTTCAGATATTTTGATAACAGGAATTCTCCCGTGAACATACCAAGCAACGCTGTTCCGATTGCAGGGACAGTACTGAATAATCCTTCCGGATCGTGATTTCCAAGATAAAGTTTCCCTGGCATTATAAGACGATCGATATAACTGGTAAGGTTTCCTTCCCGCGAAAAAATATCCGTTGAACCCAGGTCATGAGCAGGAAAAAGAAGCAACAAAAGCCAGTAACCAATCAGAAGTGCACAAAACCATATAATTCTGAAATTCAGTTTAGTGTTCATGAAGATAATGGAAGCAAACATCCATGCAAGACCGATTCGTCCGAGAACACTTCCATAGCGCAGATGAGCAAAATCAAAATTCACACCATTATTATAGACAATTCCAAGCAGAACCAATATCAGTCCACGGCTTATTACGTGTTTATAGATCGATTTGCGGCTGTCGTTCATCGCCGTACGCTTAGCCAGGGAAAAGGGGAAAGATATTCCGGCAATAAAAAGGAAAAGAGGGAATATCATATCATAGAAATGGAAACCATGCCATGGAACATGCTCACATTGTTCTGCCCACCATTTAAAGATTGGCAAACCAGTCAGCGTGGCAAGCCCGACAAAAATCCCTTCTCCGCCCATTATCCAGAACATATCGAATCCGCGCAATGCATCAAGGGAATACAATCGTTTTACAGCAGGCTTGTTTTCGTTTTCCATTTTATATTTTTTATTTGGTATTAATAGTTACAAAAAAATCACGACCACCGGAGTTTCAAAGTTATTATATTTATAATCTGAAGTAAAGAAATCAGAATATAATTAATCAGAAAGAAAGAGCTTTTCAATTTCTGCCCATGATGAAACTGTTTTATGATGATGATCAATGTTGTTTATATTATGAGGCTGTATGAACATAATTGTCTCACCATCAAAATTATCAAGGTTTTTAAAATGGTCATCGATCATTACATCAGCAGGGACTAAACTTTTATTGCCACAGAAGATGACCTGTTTCCAGCTTATGAAAGGGAAATGTTCAATCAGCCATAACTGTTTGTCAGTAAGGCTTGCAGGGAATTCAGTTGCCATTGAAACCACTATTACTTCATAGGTTTCATTGAGTAATTTAATTACCCTCTGACTACCCGGCATCACCGGAATTGTTCTGAAAAAACCTGGTGTTTTCACCCAGCGCAATGCTTCAGGAAATGCCTCACCTTCTTTAAGGCCGATTATCTCATCCATTGTTTTCGTTAACCCGGTTTCTTCCTCGTAAAGTTCAAAGTAACGAGAATAAACATCTGCCAGAACTCCATCCATGTCGACAAGAATTCTCTTCATTTCGTCCAGATTCTATTATTACTTAAAAGTAAATAAATTCTGTTGTTTTCAAATTAATTAAAATAAAGTTGAAATAAAATTGATATAGAATTGTGATATTTGGTCTATAAACTAGATTCTGATGAATAAGAAATTTGTTATTACAGCATTTTTTTTAATTATATTTTTATCCGGATGCACTACAAATAAGGTGGGGATAATAATGACTGTCAGGGGACCCATTCCGGCAGGAGAAATGGGAGTAACCCTGGTCCATGAACATATCCTGGTAGATTTTATAGGGGCAGATTCGATAACTGAACAGAGATGGGATAAATCAAAAGTTGCTGAAAGGGCTTTAGTATTTCTCAAGCAGATAAGAGAGCTTGGCTGTAAGACATTTATAGAATGTACTCCGGCATATCTTGGAAGAGATCCATTATTGCTCAAAGAGCTTTCCGATTCATCTGGATTGAATATTTTGACCAATACGGGATATTATGGCGCCAGGAATAATAAATATATCCCTAAATATGCTTTTAACGAGACTGCTTATCAGCTGGCAAAAAGATGGACAACAGAATGGGAGAATGGTATCGGTAGTACGGGTATCAAACCGGGATTTATTAAAATAGGTGTTGAGAGCAGTAGTTTATCTGAACTTCACAAGAAGCTGGTTGAAGCTGCAGCGCTTACCCACCTGAAAACGGGATTGACTATAGCTTCACATACAGGTCCGGCAATCCCTGCTTTTGAAGAACTTGAAATCCTGCAAAATGAAGGAGTATCACCCGAAGCATTCATCTGGGTTCATGCCCAGGTTGAAAAAGACATCAGTAACCACATTAAAGCTGCTAAAATGGGAGCATGGATAAGTCTCGATGGCATTAATGATAATAATTTGGAAGACTATATCAGGTTGATAAAGAATATGAAAGAGAATCACCTCCTTGAAAAAGTCCTATTATCTCATGACGCCGGCTGGTATCATCCGGGGGAAGAAAATGGGGGAGAGTACAGGGGATATACATCTCTTTTTGAGAAACTGGTACCTCTTCTCAGAAAAGAAAACTTTTCAGAGAAGGAGATACAACAGCTTCTGGTCACCAATCCCGCAAAAGCATTCACTATTAGGATTCGCAGGATCTGAGTTAAATATTATTCTTAGTTGGCACTAAATGCCTGTCATTAAAGTCGTTAGCAAGTAATCGTCTTGCCGAATTCCCCTTTTCTTTTGTTGTAAACCCAGTAATTCGTAATCCTCATATAAAAATAAAAACCTGCTATTGCGACTAAGTCATAAGTCCCGGATATTGTAATATTAAAATAGTCTAAAGAATGCTGAAAAGAAAAAAAGCACCGATTTGTACCTGATATGATATTGATTTAATTTATTTTTACTTAGATAATGTGAAAAGTAACCGATAATTTTAAATAATATATCATGACAACCCGCAGAGAATTCATTCAAAAATCAGCATTGGGAGCGGCAGCTCTTACACTGGGTGCAAAAAGTTATTCACGCATCGCCGGTGCTAACGACAGGGTTCGTGTAGGTATTGTAGGATTTTCTGATAGGTTCAGAACATCGCTGGCTCCTGCATTCCTGAGTCTGGCAAAAGAATTAAATTTTGAAATAGTTGCGGTATCTGATTTGTGGAACAGGCGTCGCGATGAGGCTGAAACTTTCTTCAAAGGAAAGGGGATAACAATCAGAAAAGCCCGTAACAATGATGAGCTCTACAGTGGTAAAGATACAGATGCTGTTATCATAAGCACTGCGGATTTTCAGCATGCATTAGTACTTGCTGAGGCTGTAAGAGCAGGTCAGGATGCCTATTGTGAAAAGCCTTTTGCTGAAACGATGTCAGATGCCAGGGAAGCATTAAAAGCTGTTAAGGATTCCAAAAAGATTGTTCAGATTGGTTCGCAACGCAGGAGCACTCCGAATTATATTGCCGCTAATGATTATATCAGATCCGGGAAATTTGGGAATATTGTCATGGTTGAGATGTCGTGGAATGTCAACCAGCCAGGCAGATGGAGAAGGCCACAGCTTACCTCAGTTATAAAAGAGTCCGATACTGACTGGAAACGTTTCCAGATGAATCGTGAACCTGCAGCATGGGATCCCAGGAAATATCTTGAATTCAGGCTGTTCTGGCCTTATTCTTCAGGAATACCGGGACAGTGGATGGCTCACCAGATTGATACGGTTCATTGGTTCACGGGATTAAGTCATCCCAGAAGCGTTGCAGCGAATGGAGGTATTTATTTATGGAAAGACGGACGTACCAATTATGACACAATGACTGCGGTAATGGATTATGGTGATGCCAATTCCGGTTTTCAGGTAGTTTATACATCACGTTTCACAAACTCGGCCGGTGGAACCAAAGAAATTTACTTCTCAAATGGCGGATCACTTAATCTTGATACAAATAAGATCAGTTCCGATGGTGGTCTCAGTGCAGGCGATGCCAGAGAAATGAATATGCAGCCAAATCTTCTCGAGCCTATGGACCTGCCCGGGTTTAAGGTAGAAACCTCTGCCAATACAGGATCAGATCCTATGACAAATGCGCATATGAGGAACTGGATGGAATGCATCCGTGACCATAAGAAGCCAAACGCAGATATAATGGCCGGGTATAATCATTCTATAGCCACTATTATGTGTACAGCAGCGCTCAGAACGGGTTTAAAAGTCTCTTTTGATGAGGAAAAACAGGAAGTTCTTGCAGGAGGGAAAGTATTCCGATATTAAAAATTATAATCAGCTATGAGCACATTTAAGAATTTATTATCTGTAGTGAAATGGATATTCGTAATATTTTTTATCCATTTATTTTTAATGACCGGAATGATTCTGAGTGCTCAATCATCTAAGGAAGATGGTGTAAAACTGATGAGGATTGATGACAAGCATAAAGTTGATGTCTATGTCAACGGCAACCTTTTTACATCGTATCGATATCCTCAAAATATTGAAAAGCCATTCTTATTTCCTGTTTATGCTCCTGATGGCTCAGTTATCACCAGAGGTTATCCTATTGAACCCAGAAAAGGTGAACGAATGGATCACCCGCACCATATAGGGATATGGTTTAACTATGGCAATGTCAATGGACTGGATTTTTGGAACAATTCCTCTGCGATCGCGGCTGATAAGAAAGATTCCTATGGTAATATTATTCATCAGAAAATTGTTAAAGCGGAAAGCGGAAAGAGAGGAATACTTGAAGTATTAATGAACTGGGAAGATAACAAAGGAAACATTTTGCTGACTGAGAACACAAAGTATATATTTTCGGGGGATAAAAATTCCAGGACAGTCGATCATATTTCAACCTTAACGGCAGTTAATGGTCCGGTCATAATAGGCGATAGCAAGGAAGGTATGTTTGCAATAAGGGTTGACAGGGCTTTTGAAATGCCTTCAACTGAATCGCTGATCTTTACAGATGACAAAGGAAATCCCACCTCAGTTAAAGCCATTGATAATACTGGCGTCACAGGAATGTACGCTTCAAGCAGAGGATTAAAAGGAGACTCGGTATGGGGAACCAGAAATGAATGGGTGATGCTTACCGGGATTAAAAATAATACCCGGATTACTATGGCTATTTTTGATAATCCTAAAAACCCGGGTTATCCTGCTTATGTTCATGCCCGGGGATATGGTCTTTTTTCATTTAATAATTTTGGACAGAATTCTTATGATCCAAAACAGGAGAAGCGGAGTTATAAAATCGAAAAGGGGCAATCAGTGACTTTGTATCACAGATTCTACGTTCAATCGGGGTCTGAACTGACGGTGGAAGACGCAAATAAGATATTTAAGGATTTTTTAAAAGCATATTAATAAGTTACACAATAAATATTTTAGCCATGAAAAAATCGAAAATTATTTACCGGATATTTCCGGCATTATTGTTGTTCATATCTGTTGTATTCAATGGTTTTGGAGCAGTACCGGCAAAGCAACAGTTTTATGAGATAAAGATTTACAGGATTGCTGATAAAACACAGGAGAGCAGGGTCGATACTTATCTTAAGGATGCATATCTGCCGGCTCTTCACCGTGCTGGTATTCCTATCGTTGGTGTGTTTAAGCCAGTGGAGGCCGATACCGCTTTTGGCAAATTAATCTATGTGTTTGTCCCTTTCAAGACGATCGATCAGTTTATGCAATTACCCGAATTACTTGAAAAAGATAAGGTGTACACTGAAGCCGGGAAATCCTTTATTGATGCTGCTTATGATAACCCTCCATATAAAAGGTACGAGAGTATACTTTTAAAAGCATTCATGAACATGCCGGAATTTGCAGCACCAAAGTTTTCAACAGCACCCGGAGAAAAAATATATGAATTACGCAGTTATGAGAGCGCGACTGAAGCCAAAGCTGTAAAAAAAATTGAAATGTTCAACAAAGGAGGGGAGATTGAATTATTTAAAAGTCTCGGATTCAATGCAGCTTTCTTTGCTGAAGTATTAACAGGAAGTCATATGCCGAATCTTATGTATATGATCACGTTTGCAGATATGAAATCGCACGATGATCATTGGAATACTTTCAGAGACAGTGATGGATGGAAAAAACTTTCAGGAATGGATGAGTACAAAAACACGGTCTCAAAAGCCAATCCATATCTGCTTCATCCGACATCATATTCAGATTTTTAATGTTTCATCTCTGTATCTTTTAACCTCATCCCCCAGGGGGCTGTCGAAAAAGTCGAAATCCAATAACCGCAAAGGTCGCAAAGAATTAAGCAAAGATCGCAAAGAACTGAATTATAATATTTTGACTTTGCGTACTCTGCGGCTACTTAGCGTACTTTGCGGTTAAAAAATACTTTTTCAATATCCTCATTTAGGGAGAGGTCAAACCGGGATATTAATTTTAGCAATCGCTTCGTCTACCTCCATTCTTGTCATTTCATGGTCAGGAAGATTGTTTTCGAAATACTTCTCATACGCAGAAATGTCGAAATGACCATGTCCACTCAGGTTAAAGAGTATCGTCCTTGAGACTCCTTCCAGGTCGGCCTTCCTTGCCTCATCAAGAGCGCCGGCAATTGCATATGTGGATTCGGGAGCTGGAAGAATACCTTCAGACCTTGCGAAAAGCACACCTGCTTCAAAACATTCCCTCTGCATCTTTGCTTTTGCCTCAATAAAACCGTCTTTGAGAAGCTGGCTTACGAGTACTCCTGCGCCGTGGTAGCGCAAACCACCTGCATGTATCTTTTCAGGTATGAAATTATGTCCCAGGGTGTACATGGGAAGGAGAGGGGTCATCCCTGCCGAATCGCCGAAGTCGTACATAAATTTCCCTTTAGTAAGTTTTGGGCAAGAGGCAGGTTCAACAGTCAGAAGCCTGATATTCTTTCCGTTAAGCAACCTTTCGCGCAGGAATGGAAATGCAATTCCTGAGAAGTTTGAACCACCGCCAAAACAGCCGATCACAACATCAGGGTAATCGCCTGTTTTTTCCATTTGAAGAAGTGCTTCCTGTCCTATGATGGTCTGGTGAAGGATAACATGGTTGAGAACACTGCCGAGTGAGTATTTCGTATACGGATCCTGTACTGCTACCTCCATAGCTTCGGAAATTGCAATACCAAGACTTCCCGGAGAGTCGGGATCCAGTTCAAGGATTCTCCTTCCGGCCACAGTCATAGTGCTTGGTGAAGCAACTACTTTGGCATTATAGGTGTTCATTAAAAGTTTACGGCCAGGTTTCTGGTCATAGCTGACCTTTACCATAAAGACCAGAAGTTCAAGTCCGAAGTGATGGCAGGCGAAAGCCATGGCGCTTCCCCACTGTCCGGCTCCGGTTTCAGTGGTAATTCTTTTTATTCCTTCCATTTTGTTATAATATGCCTGTGCAATTGCTGTGTTGGCTTTATGAGAGCCGGAATAATTACCGCCTTCATACTTGTAGTAGATTTTACTTTTTGTACCTAGTGCTTTTTCAAGGCTTAATGCCCTGAAGAGGGGTGAAGGACGGTAGGTCACGTAGAGGTCAAGTACCTCATCCGGTATATCAATATACCTCTCAGCT
>JBEKDR010000049.1:0-26787 GCA_050014255.1 Bacteroidales bacterium
ATCTTAAATTGAGGATCATTGCATTTGATCTTAAATCAAATACAATAAAAGTACTAAATCCGGACTAAATACTTAACAAGTCTTCGAATAAAACTTACTAAAGCTGGAAATTCAGCATTATTAAATAAGACACCCTTACAGCGACTCCACGTTGCCTGCCGGGGCTCCATTTCGGGGAAGAGGCTACAGCTTTTAAAGCTTCATCATTTATTAACGGATCTACTCCTTTAATTACTTTTACGTTTGTAACTGAACCATCTTTCTCGACAATAAAGGTGACATAAACTTTTCCCTGAATCCCGTTAATAGTGGCTATATCAGGATATTTAGTCTTCTTCTGAACCCACTCCCGAAACCTGTTGATATCACCTCCTTTGAACTTTGGCATTTCTTCAACAACTGAAAACAATCCATTGCCTCCGGTTCCGTTTCCTCCGCCGCCGCCACCTGGCTCTGATAAATTGCCAGTCCCTTTACCCGAACCATTTATCGTCTCTTGCCCGGTTAACGTACCAGGTACGGAATCGACAGTCAAATCCACAGGTTTTTCGACGGAGAGTAATGAATCCACTACTTTAGGAGCTACGTATTTGGCAACAGAAGCGGCAATTCTTGCGGCAGGTACAGTTTGCTGAGGAGCAGGGGGAGCTGGCAGCTGAGGCAGTCCTGCAGGTTCCTCCGGAGGTTTCAGGTTTTCCATTGTGACATATACTGAAGAATAGATCTCTTTGTTTTTTTCAGCAGGGATTATGAAATATGGAATCAGTACTACTGCTGATCCTAAAATACAAGCTGCAACAATAGCTGCGCTTACAACCCGGTTATATTTTTTTCTTAAGAAATATGCTCCATACTCCTTATTTAATCTTTCAAAGATAATATCATCAAAATCAGGTGCCGGCATATCCTATTGAGCAGGTTTTAGTTTTCTCACAGTAAACTTAAAATTTGCATTTCCCAATAACCCCTGACCGCTTACACCTTCTATTCTGCCGACAAAATCAGTGTTGATATCCGAGCAAAAGAAACTTAGAGTAGCTTCACCTTTTTCATCAGTAAGAACCGATGGCTCCCAGAGAAGTGTATTCCGAAAATCGGGTACTATAGAATCCTCTTTATCCTGATCATAGTTTGGCTGGTAAAACTCACGTTTACCATAATATGCCTTTACCCTTGATAAATTACCCTCCTTTAATAAATCCTCTTCTGTCAATGCAAAGTTAGTGGAATGATATACTATTTCACTATAGGATGCACCATTAGGAACAAAATATCTTTTCCCTTCTACCGGTTTTGTAGTGCCTTGTTCATTGGGGCCATGATTTGGACAATTCAATACATTGAACCTACAGACATAATCGCTAAAATCGCTAGACAAATGTAGTTTTGCCAAACTATCCAGCGTTCCCATGTATTTTCCTCGAATGGCATTTGTTTTTTGTCCTCTTATCGTAACCTCCTTTATAATGATAGCTTTAGAACTTGATACAGGCACTACTGGAGTTTTATCTATTGCCACTATTATATTTGAATCTGGATATATAATTTCATTAACCTTCATTTCCTGATCGATGATATTAAAAGGGTCTGTTAATTTGATAAGGGGTCTGAATTGGGGGGGCCCAGCTGGTTTCAGGTAAAAATTTTCATTCTCGAATTTTTTTAGATGATCTGGAGAAATTATAAAATTACCTACTGAATCTGTTGGGATCAATACAGTCGTCCTATCCTTGTTCGGAGAAAAAGCCATCACAAAAATCTGTTCCTTTAGAATCTTCTTTTTTCTATCCGGGATATATATTTCACCTCTTATTCCATCAAAAATAACCTTCTGAGGTTCTTTGTTGAATTTTTTCAGGTTGGTTTCGTTCCATAAATACTTTCTCCATCCCTGTGTTAACATTAGTAAATCCAGCGCTTCATACTGGCCTGCGCTAGTATTGTTAAAATAAAATGAAGGGTTATAAATTTTCCCTTTCAATTGTGTAGAAAGATAATAATGGACCAAAATATTATTGGAATCCCTGGGATTTTGATATAGTTTATCAAAAACACTAACTCCAAGATTAGCTATAACCGGCTGTCCCTTTTCATCTTTTACAGTTATTTTCAGTGTCGATTTGCCTCTGGTTGGATATATTTCTTTGGATAATTCTGTTGTTATGTTAAGTTTCTTGTCCTTATTTACATACACAAGCCTTTCAGCTATAGGTTCCAAGCTACTATTGAAAAGTGTTATTTCTGCAATACCTTGCGGGAGCCCGGAAAGAGGTACTTTTATCATTATATCCTTGTTCAATCTAGCTGTTGTCATGCCATAAACCTCACCACGGCATTGAACTCGAAGGTAAATGTCCTCCTCATTACGTTCGGGGCTTTGAGAAACCTTAAAAGAAAGTGATTCTTTATCTCTTTTGATTAATTGCATCGTCATTCCTGAAGAATATATCTCAGGCAAGGGGAAAATACTGTCTATTGCAGGTTCTGACAGGCGAATAAAGTACTTTTTGTTGTTATCCGGAGTAAAGATGAAGCTACCCATCCCAGAATGTATGCTTTTAAGTTCAAGCAGAGGGGAGTTGTCTTCAAATAAGCTGCCTTTAATATCTACAGGCTCACCATTTCTTTTTACTGCTTTGAATGCCATCCTGCACTGTATTCCCGAAACCAGGTTCCCGCCCTCTGGAAATGTTGTAAACTGTATAGAGTTGATTTTTGTTGAAACAGAAATGACTAATGATTCTTTCCAGGAGGTTATATCCGTAACGACCTTTATCCTCCTGACGGCATAGAATTCTGTTGTATCCCCGAAGAATGAATATTGTGTATAAGCAGCCAAAACGTAGTTCCCTTCGGGCAGGTTGTTATCAATGTATACTTGCCCATTGGCACAACCATTTTCTATTTCATATTTTTCCTGCCAGACTGCTTTTTTAGTGGATTCATTTAATAATTGAAGGTAAAGAGTCTTGCTCAACATAGATGGAATCAGGTATTGCGCATCAAGCAGATATACTTTGAACCAAAGATCTTCCCCGGTTTCATAAATGTCTTTGCTGGTCTGGATGTAAGCCAATTCCGGTGGGGCATTTTTAGCAAGAGAATGCAACCTTTCAGCCAGCTCAATTTGTTGAGCGCTATAAGATTGAGCCCGAAGACTTAAAAATAGAGTCAGGTTAAAAAGAATCATTATTATTCGCCTATATCTCATTATTTTTCAGCGTAATATAGTTTTAATTTTAATTAACCATAATAATCGTATTTCCCTCTTCTTTAAGGTGCAACTTTGAGTTTCCTCACAGTAAATTTAAAATCTCCGGTACCAAGCAGTCCTTGGCCACTTACCCCCTCGATTCTGCCGACAAAATCTGTATTTATATCGGAACAAAAGAAAGTTAGTGTAGCTTCTCCCCTTTCATCGGTAATAACCTCTGGTTCCCAAAGCAGGTTATTACGAAAATCAGGTACTATATCATCTTCTCTTTCCTTATCATAGTCTGGCTGGTAAAATTCACGTTTACCATAATATGCCTTCACCCTTGATAAATTATTCAAATTTAATAGTTCATCTTCAGTATATTTCGGACGAAAATATGTCACTCTTCTTGTATATTCACCTAGAGTGTTATAATTATAAATTACAAAATACACTTTCCCTGGTATTGGCTTTCTTTCAAGACATGGGCATCGAGGATAATCAGATGGCGAGATGAAGTCATTTGGCAAATGTCTTGGACAATTTAAAACGCAATATATGCAAACATAGTCATTAGTACTCTCACTCGTTGCCAGACTATCCAACGTTCCCAGGTACTTTCCCCGGATAATATTTGTTTTGTGCCCTTTAATTGTGACCTCCTTAATCTTGATCACATCAGGCCCTACCTCGTACATACTTGACGCATTTTCTTCTTCCTTTAATAATGCAGAAAACGGATATGTAATATCATTAGCTCGCATTATGATATTGATGGTTTCAAAAGGGTCTGTTAATTTGATATTGAAAAGAAATTCAGCAGGTGCTAAAGGGTCATTTATTTTTTTGAATTGAGATGGGTAAGGTCCAAATGGTTTTATGTAAACATAATCATTTTCCCATCTGTCTAACATATCAGTAGAAACAATGAATCCTCCTGCAGAATCAGCTGGGATGAATAATTTCAGACTATCCTTATTCGGGGAAAATGCCATTACAAATGTTTGCTCTTTTGGAATCTTTTTCTTATTGTTTGAATAAAATATTTTCCCTTTTATTGCATCAAAAATCACCTGTTGCATGGGTTCCCTGAATTTTTTCAGGTTTTCTTCACTCCATACATATTTTCTCCAACCCTGAGTCAGCATCAGTAAATCCAATGCTTCATCCCTGCCTTTGCTTTTTCTATAAAAATAAAATGATGGATTATAAATCCTTCCTTTTAATTGCGAAGAGAGGTAAAAGTGTGCAAGGATATTATTTGAGTCCCGTGGATTCTGATAAAGTTTATCAAAGACAGTTACCCCAAGGTTGGCTTCTACAGGTTTTCCGTTTTCATCTTTTGCCGTTATTTTCAATGTCGCCTTACCTCTTGTAGGATATATTTCTTTCGATAATTCAGCAACTATGTTAAGTCTCTTATCCTGATTGATATAGACCAGCCTTTCAGCAACCGGGACTAAACTACTATTGAAAAGAGTGACCTCTGCTATCCCTTGCGGTAGCCCTGAAAGTGGTAGTTTTATCACTAATTCCCTTTTTAAATTTCCGGTTGCCATGCCATAGACAACACCACGGCATTGAACCCTGATGTATATATCTTCCGGATTGAGCCAGGAACTTTGAGATACTTTAAATGTGAGCGAATCTTTATCCCTTCTGACCAATTGCATTGTCATTCCTGAAGGATAAATCACCGGTAAAAGAAAGGTACTGTCTATTACAGGCTCTGTCAGCCTGATCCGGTACTTTTTACCCGGATCAGGAGTAAACATAAAGCTACCCATCCCGGCATGTGTGCTTTTGAATCCGAGCAGAGGAGTGTTGTCTTCAAATAAAGTTCCCCTAATATCAATGGGTTCTCCATTGATATTCACTGCTTTGAATGCCAGTTTGCTTTCTATTCCAGCCACCAGATTCCCTCCCTCAGGGAAAGTTGAAAATTGTATCATATTCAGGTTGGCTTTGTTTGGGACATCATGTTTTGCTGGTACTGATGAATGTGATGTTATATCAGTCACGACCTTTATCCTCCTGACGGCATGAAATTCCGTTGTATCGTCAAAGAAAGAATTTGGTGTAAAAGCTTCAAGAAGATAATACCCTTCCGCCAGGTTATTATCAAGATAAACCCGGCCATCGGCAAACCCATTCTGAATTTCATACTTTTCCTGCCAGACTGCTTTTTTACTGGTTTCATTCAATAGCTGCAGGTAAAGAGTCTGGCTAAGCCCTGAAGGAATGAGATATTGTGCATCCAGAAGATATACTTTGAACCACAGATCTTCCCCGGTTTCGTAAATGTCTTTGCTAGTCTGAACGTAAGCCAGCTCGGGAGGAGTGTTTTGAGCAAGGGCATTGAGTCGTTCAGCCAGTTCAGCTTGTTGAGGGTTAAAGGATAGCGCCCAAACAGGCAAAAACAGTATAATTTTTAAAAATATTAAAATGAAAAACTTGATTTTCATTTTCAAATGGATGATTTAATCAGCTAATAATCAGGTTGTTTTTTTGTTTTTTAATTTATTTTTTCTATTTCATCTTCTAATTTCCAGATGTTAATTCTTTGTTATTAATTCTATTGCCTTATCAAGCAACTCGTCCCTTCCTTCAGTTACCCCTTTAATTGTTGGTTTAACTTCAATGTCCGGAACAATTCCAACCTTTTGGGTTTCCTTTCCATCAGGATAGTAAACGCCTATTCCGCTAATCATTGTCCTGATTCCGCCCGGCAATAAAATCTCAGATACATTTCCGTCAGCTCCTGCAGTCGTGCTGCCAATAACAGTTGCTCTAGCAGCTGTCCTCAATGCCAATGCCGTATATTCTGCCTGGCTCTGTGTTAATTCATTAACTATTATAACGACTTTCCCTTTGTAATAATCGTTATTGGTTTTTCCGACTTTTAGTTCAGTTCCATAGGTAAATAACCCCGGATTAGAATAGCCGGTTTGTGAAAATTTTACAAAATCTACTGGCTCAGGCATTAGGTATTCACCAAGGCTAAAGACTATAAAATCTGAAGGATAACAACGAAGATCGATGATCAGTTCTTTAGTCTTTTGAACTTCTTTCATTATTTCCGGCAGGTACTTATTTTTGATAGTACCCGGATAAATACAGGCTATCTCAGGTGTTATCAGCTTAAAGCAGGTATCCTTTTTATAATAACTCTCATATAATTTTATTTCATTTGGAGAGTAACACTTTATGGTTAAAGAATTCATCGAGTTATTACGTTTAAAGGTGATATTTAATACAGAATCATTTGTCCGTAAAAGGTCCCTTGCAATGTCGCGTAGTTGAGTCGGATAATTGGAAGCAGGAGTAATTGGCAGCTTTTCTTCAACTATCTTATCTACGTTTTTATTATTAACGCTCTCGATGATATCACCTATTTGAAGTCCTGTGACATTGGTGCGGTTTTTATCAACAAATCCGGTAACAACAGCTTTGTTCTCAATGAATTTTACAGCTACAGGGGCATAACTAGTCCCTTTGTATTGCTGTATTGTCAGATCATTTCCCCAGATATTTGCATGAGTATCATGAACACGAGCTATCAGGGCTAAAACAGTTAGTCTGTAATCCAGGTCACTTGTTGCATTTACGAATTTGGGAAGAAACTCAGGAAGCACTTTGTTCCAGTCTTCATCAATTAGATTCTTATATGGGAAATAATATTGAATTATATTCCAATAGCGATATAATGATAATAAACGATAACCGGCATCAGTACGTGTTAAATCACCCGAATAAGGTTTTTCATTTTTAAACAGTGGATTACCGCTGGGCAAAAATCCAATATAGTAATGCTTGTTGACACGTTTTGAATCACTTATTAACAGTAGTTCTTTAGTGAGATCCTCTCCAAGGCCAGGATTAGTTGTAATCCAGGCCAGATCTGGTTTAAATTTAATTGCAGAGTCATCAATATTAACGGGATTGCCTTTTTCTACCTCTCCCAGACTTATAATCCACGACAATAAAATCTCATTCCTCTCTTTATCGGACTTGCTGAGAATGATTTTAGGCAATATTCTGAATAGTTCATAATCCCAGTTGTAATCACCTTTTGCAATAGCAGGGTGATAATACTTTAAAAAACCCCATACTTTTCCAAGAATGGCAAGATCTTCAATTTTGGCCGGGTTCAAGCTTATTGTTGATATTTTTGATCCATTATCAAATTCATTGTCTTTTTGAGCCTTAAATTCCTCCGATTTTTTAAGCTTAGCCTTGCTTAGATCTTCTCCGTTGATTAATAACTGAAAATCATCGACCCATAATTTGCCTGTTCCGTTGAGTATTGCACCAATATAAATTGTTTTTGCCTCTTCAGGCAGTGGCAGTTTAACTGAATATAATGTCCAGTCTGATGTCCCGTGAATATCTTCCTCCTGTAGATTTTCAAATTGTAAACCGCCATTTTCTCCATCAATCCGTAACATTAATCCAATCTGTCCATCTTCAACATTTTGGAGTTTCATGTATGCTCTCAGTTCAATTTGATTCCCTGAATAAATTGCAGGTATTGAATAAGCAACACAGCCAAAAGAACCCTCAGCCTTAGTGCCTTCAGGTTCGATTCTTACAGATGCAGATCCTGAATGTTTTTCGACAGTATCGGTTTTTAATACAAAGTCTTCCATTCCCCATTTGAACCAACTGTCGGGGAGTCCGTTTTTATTGCTTATTTTTTCAAAGCCAAAATTAAAATCAGTTTTATCTGAAGTTTGGCCTAAAGAGAAATAAGAAAAAGGAATAAAGAGCAGGAGCAGCAATGTCTTTTTCATGATTTGAGTTATTTATTTAAAAGAAGATTTAAAAAATCAATATAGAATCTTTAATGTTTGATTTATCTCACCTCATATTCCGTCTCTCCGGTTATCGGAATTCCATTTGTTGTGATCCCTTCAACAATAACCTTAACTTTTGATGGATTATCTGTATTATAATAGTTCAAAAAGAGATCTTTGTTGTTTCTCATTTTGATGTTTGGCTCCCAGAACAGTGTTGTTCGCAGATCGGGTTTGTAATCGGATAGTAAAGTTGAATGATGTTTTGGAGAATAAAAAACACGCGTTTCGTTGTACCCTGGAAATTTGATGTTTACAGAATGAAAAACAGAAATATTCAGAGAGTCGCCTGCAGGAGAGTATGGAGATTTTATTCCTGCGCAACTGGCAAGGGGACCGAATAATGCGGTCAGAATTAAAACAAATAGTCTGTAAGTCTTCAAGATTGATTCAGGTAAGGTTTATTTGTTTATTAATTGCTTAACAAATACCGTACCAGAAGACAAAAGACAAAAGTAAAAAGATAAAAGTAAAACCGGAAACGGGGAAATGCAGGATGTTATGTCTTTAAGATTTCATCCGACATAAAATCAAAAGCACCCTTCCTTAAATTGATCCCGTACTCAAGCCAGGCTTTAAGACAGGCGAGAAAATTGGCCCATCCTTCCGTGTTTCCCTTCAGCCATTTGATGCCGGCTTCATCATTTTCCCTTCCTTTCTCTGTTATGGTTACCAGGGTTGAATTATTACTTCTTGGAGCAAGGGTCATTTCAATAAATAATTCAATACCATCCATCTCCCAGTAAAAAGATATGTATTTGTTTTCTTCAATTTTCGCTGCGCGGATTGGGAAATTCATATCAAATTCAGGGAACTGCCATATTATTATTTTGCCTGTTTCCATTTTTCCGCTGCCTTTTGAAATGAAGTAGTTTGACATTTTTTCAGGGTTAACTATTGCATCAAAAACCTCATTAACAGGTTTTAATATTTGAAGAGCTGTTTTTATTTCAAGGGTCTGATTTTTCATTGAAGATATTTTTATTTTTATATCTGACTTATCCAAATTATATAAACAATTTTCCAAAGTGCTTTGATTATAGGTACCCTGCATTCAGGTAAAAATGAGATCCATTAACCGCAAAGGGCACAAAGAAAGCGCAAAGTTCGCAAAGATTTTTAGAATTTATTACCACAATCCTCCATTGGCCCGTATTCCACCTGAATAGTGGAATGTTCTATATTAAATTGTTCATGCAGATGTCGCTGAATTGAGCTAATAAAATTTACATTCGTTTGAGCACATGTTGTGAGATGCACCGTAAGGGCAGCGGCGGTGGTTCCCAATGACCAGATGTGAAGATCATGTACACCTGCTACCTCTGGAAGGCTGGCTAAATAATCACGCACATGCCCGATCTTAATGTTTTCAGGAACTGCATCAAGAGCCAGATTGACTGAATCTATAAGGAGATTATATGAACTATACAGTATAACTGCGATAATTGCAAAAGAAACCAGTGAATCTATCCATTGAATGCCGGTAAATATCATTATTATTCCCCCGACGACCACTCCGAGGGATACCAGGGCATCAGCCACGAAATGAACAAAAGCGCTCCGGATATTAAGATCGTTTTTCTTTTCTTTCATGAACAGCCAGGCTGTAAACGCGTTTACAACTATTCCGATTGCTGCCACAATTATCACACTTACTGCATTTATCTCCACAGGTTGTCTGAGCCTTTCAACAGTTCCGTAAAGAATAAATCCAACTGTTACCAACAACACGATTGTATTCAGCAAAGCAACAAGGATGGTGGAACGGCGAAACCCGTATGTAAATTTCAGAGTAGGCTGTCGTTGAGATAAAATAATTGCTATCCATGAGAATGCAAGGGCAAGAACATCGCTGAAATTGTGGCCTGCATCAGCAATTAAAGCCATTGAGTTAGAAAAAACCCCGGAAAGCACTTCTGCAATGACAAAAATAATATTTATGGCAATGCCTGTTTTAAAGGCTGTACCTAACTTAATATCATAATTATGAGAATGATTGTATTCCATAAATCAATGCCTCGCAATTCTCCTTACTTCAACACTGTTGCCATCGCCCTGTAAAACAGGGCAACCCCTTGCAAATTCGACCGCTTCATCAACTGAATCTGCCTTAACAATTATGTATCCGCCGATGGTTTCTTTAATTTTGCCAAAAGGTCCATCCGTCACAATGTTATTTGGTCTTACAACCCTGGCATCTGCGAACTGTAAGCCATTACCAACGGATAATTTATTCCGGGCAGCAATTCCATCCATCCAGTCTTTCGTTTGTTTCATCCAGATCTGTATTTGTTCCGGAGAAGCGACTTTGTTGCCATCCTCGTGTCTGAAAATCAATATAAATTCTTCCATTTTTTTTCTAATTTTTTACCACATAGAAACACTGAGGATTACAACAAAGTTCACAAAAGGCTTTTTAAATCAGGAAATTAAAATTTCTTCGTTCTGAACGGAGCCCTTTTTATTAATTGACCATGAAGATACATTCCTATTACGCCGGGCGCTTTAGTCCATCTTCCCTCGCTTGTTTTTTTATGCCAGGTCAAACCAGTAAAAAACTGGGTGTAAAATAATAAACGGCCTTCGCCCAAATCTTTGTATAATTCCAGAGTTATTAAAACATCTCCCTCAATCAGAATTGAATATTTCCGAAGATCGTAAGTTATGACATTCCTGATTTCATCCTTTGTAAAGGAAATATAAATCGGCTCGGTCAGAATATTTTTGTATTCTACATTATCAACTGTTTTGTAAATATTTAATCTATAAGTAACCGAATCATAGGTGCAGGTAGAAACATTAAGATTTATATCTTCCAGTTTCACCTGACCTTTCGTGTCAACCATTATACCTAGTTCGGATCCTAATGTATTATCTTCAAAGCCCGATTTAAGAGCGTCGGAAGTGACAGGAGTGCCCAACATTATTTCTTTTGTCCTGTGATAGAATATTTTTACCTCCGTTAAATAATAAGATTTTGGGTTCAGATATACGGTTTTTATTGAATTCTCCCTGAAGTATCTGACAAGATAGGATTTAGATTCATATCCGATCATTGAGAATCGTACAGAATCATTGTTATAAATATCGTCAAGTACAATGGAGAAATAGCCAAGCTTATCCGCAACCGTACCAACATTTTTACCAATGATTCCAATATTCACAAAACCAATCCCCGATTTTGTCTCACCTGATAATACTTTACCCTTATATGTTTGTCCGAAAGCGACAGCAGGGATAAATAATAATAAGAATGATAATCCTCCTTTAAGATCTGGCCAGGGTCTGTAATATTTCATTAATTTTTTGTTTTACAATTTCGGGTTCAGTAAAGCTAGAACATTATTAAAAAATCCAGGTGGCTTTAATCCTGTCAGTTGAACTAATTTTCCTTATCAGATTCAGCAGTGTATGGTTTATATGGTTTTAAGCGTGGTATCCATCTTGGGACATTCCTTTTATACTCTTCATATTCCCTGCCAAACTTTTTCCCCAAATCAGGCTCCTCATAAAAGACAAACCAGATATTATTTATAATGAAAAATAACAATGCCCATAGGAATATGTTCAACGATAAAAGCGCAGTGGATTCTCCGGCGAGTACAATTAAAACTCCTAATATCATAGGATTTCTTACATACATGTACATTCCATCTATAACCAGTCGTCTGGTTGGACTCCATGGAGCCAATGTCCCTTTGCCGATCCTGATAAAAGCGGATATCGTCCTTAGCATAATATATAATCCGAATGCAATGAACAGAAGTCCTGCCATAAGTGTTGAAAGATGCTTTAATGTAAAGTTTGATTCTATGCTTAAAGGCACTATGATCAGAACGGTTACAGGAAGAATGAATGAAAATATCTGCTTTAATAGGGTTTTCATTTTTTTATTCACTGTGAATTTCGATTTGCAGACTACCGCCTGACCCTATACCGGTGAGAGTGAAGGATATTTAAACAGAGGATTTCCCTTCAGGGCTTTTGATTTAATCATTTCCACCTCTTCGTTATTAAGAGGTTTTATCTGATCCCTGAGATTCAGCGCAATCTTGAAAAGTTCCGGTTCTCCGGGTGGTATGGCGGCGGTTATGGGGTGAGATAAGGTAAAACGCAATCCCTTCAGAATATCTTCTTCACTGGTGAGCGGTTCGTACCAGCATTTTTGATATTTGGAATGATCGGCATCACCGGGCCATATACCTTTCGCCATTGCTTTTAAAGCAATAATACCCATTTTCTTTTCCTGGGCCAGTGCCAGTACCTGAGGACCAAAGTTCCCTGCATACCAGGTACAGAAATTAAAAGGGAACATTATTGTATCAAAATCGAAGCCATTTATCAGCGCCGTTGCAGCTTCCACAGAATGAGCTGAGAATCCGATGAAGCGGATCTTACCCTCTTTCCTTGCTTCCAGACATGTTTCAATAGCACCTCCCTTACCCAGAATGGTCTTCACATCAGCAAGTGTGGTAACAGCATGCAACTGATATAGATCAAAATGATCGGTCCTGAGATTTTTAAGAGATTGCTCCAGCTCTTTGCGTGAATCTTCCTTTTTACGTCCATCTGTTTTGCAGGAAAGAAAAACGTTTTTACGGAATGGTTCCAATGCAGAACCCAGTTTAATCTCCGCGTCACCATATGAGGGGGAAACATCAAAATAATTGACTCCGGCATCAAGTGCCATCTTTACGGAAGAAGATGCCTCTTCGGGAGATACATTCATAACAACTATTCCTCCGAATCCGATCATTGACAACATTTCTCCGGTCTTACCAAGAGATCTCTTTTCGAGCTTTCCGGGAACTGATTCCCTTGTAATAAAGTAAAGATCAGCAGGAAACAGGCCCATTGCAGGAGCCATAATTGCTGAGGTTTTGATGAAATCACGACGTTTCATAATAGTTGATTAGTTTTAGAAGAAACAGATCAAAGTTACAAAAATTTAAGTTTTCAGGAACAGGTTTTTTGCATTCGTATCAACCGGTCCGGAATTGATAATTACAGCATCAGAAGCGAAAACAACTGTCGTAATAAAATCATATTATCATTTTACAATAATAACTAAGGTTATGAGCGAAAAAGATATTTCAACACGACGGGGGCTGACTTTCATTTAACTGGATTATAGATTGATATGTATTGTTTATACCAGAACAATGATACATCTGCGTAAGAATAATTTTCCGTTTTAATGAGTTTTGTATTGAAGAATTTTTTATCGATCATACTTTCAATCTCGACATCCCTTTTATTAAAACCAAAGTTATAGGCAGTAGCAAGGAATTTAACTTCCGAAGGTTCGTCTTCCCAGCAAGTTTTAAAATTCTTCTGGCAAATCTTTATAAAGGCAATCAGATAATTGATCTGACTCTTTGGATCCTCAAGATCTGTTACAATCGATTTCCTGAAATCTTTAATATCGTCAAAATCAGATATCTTATTAAATGTTATCTCCGATAGGCGTCCCAGGCAAGATGGCGCTTTTTCCCGGATCATCTCGGCAAAAGAAGGCTTCATCTGGAACTGTCCGATTGAAAAGTTGGCATAATCATCGCCCAGGTTGACATAAAGCGCCTTTAGCAAAGTGATTTCCATCTTATCGCGAAGTGCGGAATATCTGACAAGCTCAGGAAAGATAATTGAAATGGCAAGTGGATATGAAATATGATTTTTATCAAGAAGAGGTTCAATCCATTTTCTGTTTTCTTCCTCAAAAGTCATGGCTTTTTTCCAGTCATCACCAAATAATTCCTGGTAGTTGATTGATTGTGACCACCCGGAGTTCAGGAATCCCATAAAAAGAAGGGGAAATAGAAATAATTTCACTTAAAAGGGTTTTTAAACCGCGAAGTGTTCAAAGCCCCGGCTTTAGAACTGTATCTTACACTGCATGATTGCATTCCTCTTTGGAGAATAATACATATATGCAAGGTAAGCTTGTCCATTAATCTTTACCCAGCGGACATTAAACAACTCTGCCAGTGTTGTGCCATCACTGAAAGTGAGTGTGCCATAATTATAATAGGCGTATTTAGTGTTATTGGTATTTACAAATAAATCTTTAGCACCTGCAGCATCCGACTTCAGATTCAGTAAAACATTATTGGACAGGTCAATAACTTTATCATAGGTTGTAAAGAGGATATCATCAAATTTAACATTGCTGTTGAGGTTACCGCCAAGTGATCTGGAGGGGTCATAAGCGGCTCCGGAAATATTTGTAACAAGTTTTGGCATAAGGCTCATGGGACCACCTCCCTGTGCCATCTTTTGCTGCATCTCCTGTGCATACTTCATTGAAAGATCCATTCTCTCCTGGTCGGTTTTTGCATTTTTCATTGCATCTTCCATCTTTTTCCCGTCAGCTTCACTCATAGGAACATTTTCAACCACTACGGCAGCAAATTTATCTTTCGATCTTGTCACTTTAAAGTCTTTAATCTCACCATAAGGACCATAATTTTTTCCTCCGAATTTTATCAGGAATTTTTCACCTGATTTAGTAATATATTCGTTATTGTCCCAGGGCATGGCTGACTTTGCCGCCGCCGCATTATTGGCATTATCAAATCCTGCTAATCTTGGATCTCCGGCTTTGATCGGACCCTGAGTGACCCCGTCTTTCACGATATAAAAATTACTTGTAATAATGTCTTTTACAAGAATTGATCCATCGTCCTTAACACTGATATTTATTTCGGAGTACATTAGTTTCAGGTTACCTCCAAGGTCAAATATCAGGTCAGGTTGTTCACATGCACATTTGGGTTCAGGTTGTTGTTTTGCAGTATTGGATGATTCTTTGGGCTTTCCGGGAGCATTATTTGTCACCTTATTTAACAATCGGCCAACCTGGGCATTGACAGGATTTCCAAAGAATATACAAATTGCCAGAAGAGACAGGAGCAACTTTTTCATACTTTAAGTTTTAGTTAATTCTTAAAAATAAATATAATATATTAACGCAGAAGCACACTCCAGTGTTCAAATTTATTTTCAATTCTTTAATATAGATGTTAGGTGCTCTGCACCTTTGGACTATCCGAAAAGCAACTGCCTGCTTCTACCGGGTCATTTACACATGTTAATTCTAATAACTCATACTAAATGTCATACCACCCCCGCTGTTTCCAAACCGGGGGTTGACTACATTATTATAAATTGATCCAAATGTGTACGTGAGCCCGAAACTGGTAAAGTATGAATATTGTGTTGCCAGTTGCTGTCTGCGAAGCAATATCTGATCTACAGGAACGTCTTTTTTGATCAGCCCCAGTTGATCGTGTATCAGTGAAGCGCTTCCTCCAAGATTAATAGACAGTCCTTTTGTAATACGAAGATCAATAAACCCCTGGACATAGAGATTGTTTTTCTTCCAGTCGTGAAAGTAATTGCTGTAACCAACACTTACATCAATATTCCCCCATTTTTGAACCACTTCGTATGAAGCAGAAATATTGTGACTCCACAGATGCTCTTTCATCTTATCATAAATTGTTGTGTCGGTATAGCTTACATAAGTAAAACCGGTAGTATACAAGATCCTTAACTGACGCCTGGTGGATTCCGAGTAGGGGAACACATCATACTCTATCCCAGGCATGAAGGAAAACTTAAAATTTTCGTTATTGTAAGAAGAGGCTCCAATACGGGTTGTGCCCCCATAAGACCAGTGATCATTAATACTTCTGACAACGAGAGCATAAATCGATTTAGAAGAATTGCTTCCGGTAATTGTCGTTGTATCGTCAATAATATATTTTTGTACCTCCTGGTTCAGATTTCCACTTATATTAATCTTCCAGTCCTTGGTTATTCTGCTTGCTGACATATTTCCTGACAAATAGGTATCACTGTAAGTTTTTTCACCCTGTAAAAATGAATAAATTGAAGTCTTAAACACCCAGCTTTTCCATTTATCGGTCGATACAGTTTCAGAAAGCGGTTCCGAGAAATTGATATTCATATATTTAGAGAGAGGCGTTTTGGCCATATAACGCATAAGACCCATTTTAAGGGTTCTTACCGATTTTATCCTTGTTTCATCATCGGTTTCATCGGGTGAGGTAACGAAAGAAATTGTATCGCGCATTCCCGCGTACTCTTTCTGTCCTACAAGAAAATAGGTATATTCCCAGCCTCCCGATCCTGTTCTCTGATATGTAGATATAATATAGACACCTGCATCTTTTATATCTCTGACATAATTCACATAAGGAATTTCTTTGCGGATATAATCGCTGGCGTCCATAAAAACATTCAGGGCATCTTTACGTAAAGTGTCGGTTTTAGCAGTAGTTTCCTGCGAAAATGCTGGCGGAATAAGAATAAAGAGCAACAAAAAGATAATAATCCTTCTCATTTTAGGTTAGTGGGTTAGTTTATCAGATTGAGAACGAAGTTACACAAAGAATTATTATTGAACAACTAAAAAATTAGGTTTAACAAATCATTAACCAGCTTTGAAAAAAATCCGGTACCCAGGAAAAGGTACCGGATTGCATTGAAGATATCAGGAATGAAAAAACAAGGAATTATTTATGTTTAACAGAGTACTCATCATTGGGTTCAAGTCCGTCTCTGGTCATTACCCATGTGCCATTTTCTGATTCCCAGGTGGATTTAAGATATTCGTCAGATTCATTTCTGAATGATGAGTGAAGCAGAATCTTGGGATTTTTCTCAAATTTAATAACAGTTCCGACGGGAATAAACAGGTTAATGCCGACTTCGTCTGCTGACCATTTACGTCCTGCAGGGCTGGTGAAATATTCATCAAGATGAAGAGTATCCCCGCTGACTCTATAGTTGTAGATCAATCCTTCCGTTTTTTTCATTGCTTCCAATTCGGTACGGCCTGCGGCACGTTTCTTTACTTCAATCCTTGTTGATTTGTCATCAGACCTGTCTACAGATAAATATGAACGGACGTATAATTCTTTTTTTTCATCATTAATGTATACCGAGTATTCTTCATGTGGCAGAGTAAAATCTTTCTCGAATTTGAGGTCAGCAATCTTGTTTTCGCTCATTATATAAAGCGTATCGGGAAATTTTTTTAAGATAGTCTCTGCTGATGTTTCAGCTGTCTTTGCAAAACTGATTCCCTCGTTAAAACCAATTATGGTAAGCGCAGCAATTGCCATTACCCATATAACCAGAGCAACTAAGCTTACAACTCCGTCTCTTGCCTTGAACCAGAATATCATTTTCACACCCCAGTAAATTAGTGCAATCATTGGTAAAATAAATACGAAGGATGCCAATATGGTTATCCATGGAACGGATGCGGGAGTAACAATATAATTAAGAAAATCGGTGAAATTGATAAGATTGATTCCGGAAGAATCAATTGAAAATACTCCCGGGAATTTGAAAATAAAGACCAATACAAAACATAAAATGGAAAGAAATCCCGTGAGTACAAGCACAACACCTATTATTATCAGGAAGATCCGTAGAATGATATAGAACACTCTGCCAACTGCCCTGAAAATTTCGTTGATGGCATTACCAACTCTCGATGAGCTTTTATATTCTGTGTGGTATTGTGGAGACCCGGATATTATAGTGTTATCGTATTGTCTGTCCTGTGATCTGGTTGAATGATATGAGCTACCAAACATTTCTCTTTTTTGAGAATCTGTTCTGGCTACAGGAAGTGCAATCCACAAAGCAACATAAACTAATAATCCCACTCCAAACATTGCTGAAATAATAAACAGGATCCTGAACAGAACAGGATCAGTATCGAGGTAGGCCCCGATGCCACCACAAACGCCGCTGATGATAAAATCGTCGCGATTGCGGTACATTCTTCTTTTCTCAGAAGTATAAACCGGTGCTCCTGTCTCAGGTTCAACATGATCAAAATCTTCCGGTTTGCCTATAATAGAGATCATTGCTTCAACATTTTCCCTGGTAACAACTCCGGCCAAACCTTTCTGCGACTGAAATATTTCAGCTATACGCGATTCGATATCCTCTATTGTTTCATGTCCGCCCTGTGCATTGCCAAAATGGTTGTTAATCTTCTGAAGATAATCTCGCAATATCCGGAATGCCTCCTCGTCAATCTGAAAAAGAATACCACCCAGATTTATACTAATTGTCTTGTCCATTTGTGTCAAATTTAATTGGTTAATAATAGGTTATCTGGTTCTGATCAGATTTACTGATTCGACAAGCTCTTGCCACGATTTATCGAGATCGGCAAGGTATTTCCTGCCTTCATCTGTAAGCTCATAATATTTACGGGGAGGTCCTTGCTGGGATTCTTCCCAGCGGTAACTTAGCAATCCGGCATTTTTTTGCCTTGTAAGGAGCGGGTAAAGAGTGCCTTCAACCACAATTACCTCTGCCTCCTTAAGTTCTTTAATTATATCGCTTGCATAACATGAATTCCTGGACAACACCGAAAGGATGCAATACTCCAGTATCCCTTTGCGCATTTGAGCTTTATTATTTTCTAAATCCATGATACGATTTTTTTTAAAAGTTTACACTTCGAATATTCTATGAGCATCTACCTGTCAGAGTTTCATGTTCTTTCTGACAGTTTCAAATTCCTGTTTTACGGAATCTTTAATGTTGTGTATATTGACCGGATTCCCCTTCATTGCAATTTTTTCGGCAGTAGTCTTTGCCTCGGGAAGAACGATGTACAAAATAAGATAAATCAGAATTCCTACTCCCATCATTGCAAGTACAAAGAAGATAAGCCTGACAAGCCAGAGCTCAATATCCCAATAGGCTGCTATTCCTGCGCAGACTCCTCCAATAACTCTATGGTCAATATCGCGGTACATCCTGTGATAACCGGGCGATGAAAATTTATCGCGTACCGTTGGTCCCTCAGTATCAGAAATATCTTCCGGAGTTCCTAAAACCGTAATAACCTGTCGGACATCCTCGATATTTATAACCTGCTTATAGCTGGAAAGTTTTGTCCGGAACAGTTCTGCCATCCTGGTCTCTATATCAGAAAGGATCTCGGAGGAACTCTCTTCTCCTGCAAAATGAAGTTCAAGACTTTTAAGGTACCTTTTTAATTCGGCATATGCATCTTCGTCGATGTTGAAAGAATATCCGCCGAGATTAATGCTTACTGTGATTTTCATGGTGCTTTTAATTTTTTACTACTGTTTAATACATGTAACATGACAATGCAAAGATATATATAAAAATATATACTATGCAATACATAGTACTAAAATAATTCAATTATTTTTTAATAAGTTTTTTAAGTGACAGATAGTCAGGAATATAAAAATGAATTATTTTTTGAAGATTATTAAAAATTTATTTATTGACTTTCATTTTTGTGATATAGACCCCTCTGCCGCTGCGCGGCATCTCCCCCGCTGGGGGAGAAAAAACAGGTTTAAAAGGCAGTTTTTTCCCCCCTTTCAGGGGGAACACAAGGGGGTCCCTATCGCCGAGTAAGACCCCTCTGCCACTTCGTGGCACCTCCCCTACAGGGATTTGTTTTGGGGCAAAAACCCCTCTGTCATCCGCCAACTGGCGGATGACATCTCCCCCAAGGGGGCGATAATGCTCTGGTATTTAGGTAAATTATACTAAAACAGTGAGAATTTTTCCCCTCTTTGGGGGGAATGAAAAGGGGGTACATGAAATTGCAGGATCTTCATAGGACAGTCGTGTCGTGTGGAACTATATACTTAACTAATTCCTATATTTATGCAAATATTTTCATTCATGAAAAAGAAATATAAATGGGGTATTCTGGCTCCCGGGAAAATGTCGGCAAAATTTACAAAGGGACTTAAATTGCTGGAAAATGTTGAATTATACGCGGTTGGGTCACGTGACCTTGAACGGGCAAAACAGTTCGCGGAAGAATTTGGATTTAAAAAATATTACGGCAGTTATGAAGAACTGGCAAATGACTGCGCAGTCGATGTGATTTATATTGCATCACCGCATTCTCACCATTTGGAGCATACTTTGCTGTGTCTGAAGAATAAAAAAGCAGTTATATGTGAAAAGGCATTTGCTTTAAACAGTCGCGAAGTGGAAGAAATGATAAATGAGGCTGCTGAACAAAATATATTTCTCATGGAGGCTTTATGGCCACCATTTCAGCCAATTTACAGGAAAACAAAAGAAATTCTTCTTGATGGTAGACCGGGTAAGATAATTCATCTGAATGCACGGTTCTCCTTCCAGGCTCCTTATAATCCAACTGACAGAAAATTCAACCTGGAATTAGGAGGTGGTTCACTTCTTGATATTGGAATATATCCTGTAATTGATGCACTTTATTTTATGGGAGTACCTGAGGAAGTTATGGCAAAAGCATCATTTTGTGAGACCGGATCGGAAGATTCAATAAGCATAATACTCGGTTATGACGATGGCCGTATGGCAACCCTTTACAGCTCCTTCCGAACTGCCGGTGGTATAGGATGTGACATACTCTGCGAAAACGGAAATCTTCTCTTTTCGCGAGGACGCGATATGTCACAACGGCTAAATGTTGTTTTGAACGGGAAAGAAAATAAAGAGCATTCACTTCTCCCTGATGGAATGGGTTATCATTTCGAAGCAATGGAAGTTATGAAATGCCTTGATGATGGAAAACTCCAGAGTGATGTCGTTCCCCATTCATTAAGCCTTAACCTGATTAATACACTCGACAGAATAAGAAAAGCAGCCGGAATTGTGTTTCCGGGGAGAGACTGATGAAGAGAGAATGGGAGAATGGGAGAAGGAGAGAAGAGGAGAGGGGTTGAATGTAATTTAAGATAAAGGACAAAAGTAAAAGGGGAAAAAGTTGCTGGTTGCTGGTTACTGGTTACTAATCAACAAGCAACCCGCCCCGTGAAATAGCGCAAAGCCACGCTTAAGCCTTATTTCACGGGGCAAGCAACGAGCAACCAGCCCTGTGAAATAACTAAAAGCAAACGCTTAAGCATTATTTCACAGGGCCAGTAATGAGCAACAAGCATCTAGTACCTGATTTAACCATGTCAAAACCTGTTTCAGATATAGAGAAAGAAGGCGCCTTTTACAGGAAGAAACTTCTTCTGAGTATGATTATTCCGGGGATATTTGTGTTTTTGATGTGGCTGGTGAAGATTGTTGAAGTGCTCTTTGAAATAGATCTTTCACGGTTTGGAATTTATCCTCTTACAGTGCAGGGATTGCCGGGGATCTTATTTTCTCCTTTTATTCATGCCGATTTTACACATTTATTCAATAATTCTTTACCACTGTTTTTTCTTTCAGTAGCGCTTTTTTATTTTTATTCGGAGGTAGCATTAAAGGTATTTATCTGGACATATTTTCTTACTGGTTTGCTGGTATGGATTGCGGGGAGAGCTGCCTGGCATATCGGAGCAAGCGGAGTTATTTATGGTCTGGCATCATTTCTCTTTTTCAGCGGTCTAATACGAAGGTACTTCAGACTCATTGCATTATCCCTGCTTATTGTGTTTCTATACGGATCAATGGTGTGGGGACTGTTTCCCGGAGTATATAAAAATGTTTCCTGGGAGTCGCATATGCTTGGATTCTTTTCAGGTGTTGTACTGGCTGTACTGTACAGGAATCAGGGTCCTCAACAGCCTGTTTATGAATGGATGGAGGAAGAAGAGTAACAAGCAACGAGCAACGAGCAACTAGCAAAGAGCAACTAGCAACCAGTAACCAGCAACATATTTTAAAGAATAAGGACATTTAGTAAAATGACAGATCTTTCAATAATCATTGTTTGTTACAAAGGATGGGAACGGTTTAATAAGTGTCTTGATGCTCTGGACTCATTCAAAGGGGAACACCTCAAAACTGAAGTGATCGTAGTTGATAATAAGTCAGGAGAAGAAACAATCCATAAGACTGAAGAGAGGTTTCCAAAGTTCAGATTCATTAATAATGATATCAATGGAGGCTTCGCCAATGGCTGTAATATCGGAGCCAAAATTGCTTCAGGAGAATTCATCTTATTTCTTAATCCGGATACGGTGGCATCCGAACCTGAGATTGAAAAGCTTTTACGTACTGCAAAACAGAATCCGGAGTTCGGTATAGTTTCGTGCAGGCAGGTAAATGAAAAAGGCAAGGAGAGCATCGCGTACGGACAGTTTCCTTCCATGTTCAATCTTACCGGATTTCAGAGAGCGATTTTCGGACAACGTCATTCCGCAACCGGGCCAGAGGCGAGCCTGGCGCAGCCAATGCGAAATCCTCAATCCGAAATCAGTTTTCCCGATTGGGTATCAGGATCCGTAATCCTGATCAGGCGTGAAACATTTAATAGGCTGTGTGGATTTGATGAAGATTTCTGGATGTACTTTGAGGATATCGATCTTTGCCGGCGGGTCCGGGATAATGATGGTGAAATTGCATTTTGCAGGGATATAACCATTGAACACAATCATGGCGGAAGCTCAAGGATAAATCTTAAAACGACTTCTTTGACAAAAACCGAAGTTAGTATTTCCCGTCATGTTTATATAAGCAAGCACAAAACGGGGGCTGAAAAACTTCTTATTCAGGCATTTCTGATACTTAATAACCTCATATCAGGAGGTATAATGGCTCTGATCGGACTGCTAATGTTTTTTATTCCAAAAGTCTTTTCCCGCACATTGATTTACTGCAGATTGATAAGATACTATACCGGATCACTTTTCAGATTATCATGGATTAGTCCCAGATCTGTGAATTTCAGTAGGAAGTAATTTTATAAATAAGATCCTTCATTTGAAGTAGTTGTTTTGTCTGATAAAATTCTGTACAAGATCAGAGCAGAGTTTATGAAAGTACAAGAACTGAATCTGTGGTCTTGACATTGGGGTAAAGAATATAATGAAGATAATTGCTTCGATTGTTGACAAAGTCAGGCAAATCATTACCTTTAAAGCCTAAATTTACTGAGAAACCTGATTTTATTCTGTATGTATGAATGACAAACCTGTAGCTGTCATTACAGGTGCCAGCAGAGGAATAGGCAGGTCGGTTGCAATAGCTTTAGCAGCCGAAGGATATGATATTGCAGCAATTGCCCGTTCAGTAGACAGTGAAGGGATGGAAAACCTTGGTCCGGAGGTTGAAAAGAGAGGAGCCCAGTTTTTCCCGATTGGTCTCGATATATCGTGTACCAGTTGTCAGAAAGAGGTTGTTTCAAATATACTTGACAGATATGGTCGGATAGATATTCTTATAAATAATGCCGGAGTATCGCCCCCTCACTGGGAGGATGTTCTTGACATGACCGAGGAAAGCTACGACAGGGTTATGAATATAAACCTCAAGGGACCGGTTCTTTTTGCACAGAAAATTGCAAGGGAGATGATTTGGCTTAAACAACAAATGTCAGATTATAAGCCTGTCATTGTTTTCGTGACTTCTGTCTCAGCTGTCAGATCCTCAACAAACAGGGCAGAATACTGCATATCAAAATCAGGATTAAGCATGGCCTCAACAATTTTTGCAGACAGGCTTTCTCATGAGGGAATTCTTGTCTTCGAAGTTCGTCCCGGAGTAATTCAGACTGATATGACAGCAAAAATTAAAGATAAATATGACAAACTTATAAGTGAGGGGCTGGTTCCTCAGAAGCGATGGGGATTACCTGAAGATATAGGGAAAGCCGTTGCATCAATTTCCAGGGGTGACTGGAATTTTTCCACAGGTATGGTATTTGAGATCAGTGGAGGTCTCAATATCAGCAAGCTCTGAGATCATTCTTCAGAAAAACCAAATAACAAAACTATTAGAAATTTTAAGAAAGATTGAACAAAAGGAATTATCCTGATGTTTAAATTAAAATTCTAAATTTTATTGAAATGAAAAGAGCATTATTATTTTTATCAATTTCGGTTCTATTCCTGGTAAATGTGGGAGCACAGAATAAATTAACAGCCGACACATCATTGACAAAATTATTATGGTTAGGTGAAAAAGTTACCGGCCAGCATACCGGGACAATTAAATTGCAATCCGGGTGGCTTGACTGGCAAGACTTCAAAATTGTGTCTGGTGAATTCATCATCGATATGAAATCTCTTAAAGATTCCGAGAGTAACAAAATGTTAGAGGGACATCTGAAATCTGATGATTTTTTCAGTGTTGAGAAATTTCCAACGGCAAAACTCGTTGTTACCGGAAGTACACCTTTTGATAATGGTACCGCGGTAGTTTCCGGGAATCTGACAATAAAAGGTGTGACTAATCCCATAGAATTCAAAGCTACGATACAGAAGAAAGTGGAAGGAACATGGTTTTTTGCAAATATTACTTTGGACCGTACAAAATATAATATTCGTTATGGTTCCGGCTCTTTCTTTGATAACCTTGGAGATAAAACAATCTACGACGAATTCAGGCTGAAAGTAAATCTTTTGGTAAAATAAAAATTTCCGGGAGATTCCAAGTCCGCCAGTTGTGTTATACTTCAGAATTTAGGTAACAAATTTTATGCTGTTTTTTCCAGATTTTTACCCCCTTTCATTTTCCCCCAAGGGGGAAAGGTCCACCGCGGCAGACAGGCTCCTTCGCTAAAATTGACTACCAGGCAATTTCTTGACGCTCGGCCCCCTTCCCCCGCCAGCTGGCGGGGAAGGCTGGGAAGGGGGTACCGTGCTAATAAAAATGACTTTAATATATAAGTTAATAGTATGTTACCATTATTGTGAAGAATTACACAACTGGCGGATGAGCGATTTCAAGTAATGGAGTCCCGATTTATCGGGAAGGAAGGAGGAATCTAAAATTGAAGCAGCAAAGTCTTACATTCTAAAAAGATTTCATTTTTTATTTCCTGGCAATTTTTTTGGTAAAGTCGTAAATCATGGCAATATTGTATTCTCAAAACACTATTGCCAATGACAAACGACTTAAAGGCAAATGACAGCCAAAAAAGATTCGTATTTCAGGGATTTCTCATCCCTTTCATTCTGGTAACCAGCCTTTTCTTTCTTTGGGGATTCGCGCATGGATGTCTGGATGTACTAAATAAGCATTTTCAGGAATTACTGCATATGTCAAAGGCAAAATCTGCTTTTGTCCAGTTTGTGTTTTATGGCGGCTATTTTCTGATGGCGATCCCTGCAGGATTAGTAATGCAGAAATTCGGTTATAAAAAAGGGATCATTTTTGGCTTGCTTCTATTTGCCACAGGTGCATTCTTAATGTTACCTGCTACCCTGGTTCAAACCTTCGGAAGTTTCCTGTTATGTCTTTTTGTAATTTCTTGCGGACTGACCTGTCTTGAGACAGCTGCAAATCCTTATACAACAGTTCTTGGTCCTCCAGAAAGCGGAGAACGACGAATAAATTTTTCCCAGTCGTTCAACGGATTGGGATGGATAGCCGGACCGCTTGTTGGGGGCATGCTGATTTTTTCGGTAAATGGTGACAGCAATAAATTTGCATCCATAGCGCTTCCATACCTTTTGATTGGAACCCTGGTTTTAGTTGTGGCAGTTTTGTTCTGGCGAGGTACTTTCCCTGAAATAAAGGAAGAATATAGTATTGCAGATGACGGAAAGACAACATCAGAAGGAAGATTAAAAGATCTTCTTAAACATCCGCATTTTGTTCTGGCAGTAATTGCACAATTCTTATATGTTGCTGCCCAGACGGGGGTTAACAGTTTCTTTATTAATTATGTCACAGAAGAAATACCTTCCTTAACTAATCAGCAGGCTGCTCAGATTCTGGGTTTTGGAGGAATGGGTTTATTCTGGCTTGGAAGATTTACCGGTAGTACTATTTTGATGCGGATTATACGTCCTAACCGGCTTCTTGCATTTTATGCAATTATAAATGTGTTAACAATGAGCCTGGTTGTGGCAGGACTGGGATGGGTATCCGTGGTAGCACTTTTTTCAACTTATTTTTTTATGTCGGTAATGTTCCCGACAATATTCGCCCTTGGGATCAAAGGATTAGGTCCTTTGACCAAAAAAGGATCTTCTATACTGGTGATGTCCATTGTCGGAGGAGCAATATTTCCGATGTTCATGGGCTGGATAGCGGATGTCTCAAGAATGGCATTAGGCTTTATTGTTCCGTTGCTCTGTTTTGCTTTTATTGTCTATTTTGGATTAAGTGGGTACAAAATCAGAAGCACTATTTAGTTTCGTTTTTTGCCTTATTCTAAGGCAATTATTAAATTTGATATGACTTGAATTATTCACAATCTTAATTAAAGTATTCTGCTTCTATTTGTTACTTTGTATAATAACTACTTAAACCGAAAATTGTGGAAAAATTAGCTTTAAAAGAAAAAATAGGGTACGCACTTGGAGACGGGGCAGCAAATATAGCCTGGCGCGGAGTGGCTACTTTCTTATTTGTTTTTTACACTGACGTTTTTGGAATTAATCCTGCCGCTGTAGGATTACTGATGTTAATTGCCAGATTCAGTGATGGAATTATCGATATTGCTATGGGTATTGTCTGCGACAGGACAAATTCCAGATATGGCAAATTTCGTCCCTGGATATTATGGACCGCCGTTCCTTTAGGTATAACATTATCCTTGCTGTTTACATCTCCTAAGTTCGGTCCGACCGGGAAAATAATTTATGCCTATGCTACCTATCTGATATTTTTTCTCGTCTATACGGCAAATAATATCCCCTATGGAGCTTTAATGGCTGTGATGACCGGCGACGACAAAGAACGCACAAGTCTTGGTTCGTACCGTATGGTTGGTGCATTTACAGGCGGCATGGTGGTTCAGGGAGCTTTGTTGTT
>JBEKDR010000050.1:0-25666 GCA_050014255.1 Bacteroidales bacterium
TTTTTAACTGCATCAAGGAACCGTCTTTTTTGAAAAGGTTTCATAAGATAATCTACAGCATTAAGCTCAAAAGCTCTTATTGCAAACTGATCATAAGCTGTAGTAAATATAATTTCGGGCTTCTCGGTAAGAACCTCAACCAATTCAATACCGGTAAGTCTTGGCATCTGGATATCAAGGAAAACCAGATCAGGTTTCATTGATGAAATTGATTTCAGACCCGAAAAGCCATCCGCACACTCTGCAATCACCTCTATGGAATCCACCTCCTTCAAGTAATGCTTTATTATTTCCCTTGCCGGGGCCTCATCGTCAATTATTGCTATTTTGATCTTATCCATAGTTTCCTTGTATCCCTTAACCGCTTTAAAAGTCCTCCTGTGTTTTTGACCTTAAATTTAAATAATAATTTCCAAATGATATTTATAAATTATCTATTGGTATATACAGGATTACCGTATAAATCCCATTTTCTTTAGATGTTTTTAATGATGCCTTATTGCCGTAGAATAGCTCAAGCCGCCTGATAACATTTAACAGACCGGTCCCGGTCCCTCGCTTTAATGAGGGGGCAGGATCGTAATTATTGCTTATAATTATTTCAATGTAGCCGTCAATAATCTTTGCCTTTGTTATAATTCTTACGCTTTCAGTACTTTCATAAACGCCATGTTTAACGGCATTCTCATAAAGTGGTTGTAACAGCATTACCGGAATTTTAAAATCAAGGCAATTGTTTTCGATAATCTCTTCTGTTGTAAGCTTATCACCGAATCTTACCTTTTCAATATCCAGATATAACCGCAGGTTTTCGAGCTCGTTTTGCAGGGTGACAGGTTGTTCGTCTTTTCTTGAAAGGGCATATCTCATGAACTCCGATAGCTTAACAACCATATCCCTGGCTTTTTCAGGGTCGGTAATTGTGAGGGAGCTGATTGAATTGAGGCTGTTGAAGAGAAAGTGCGGATTGATCTGAGACCGGAGCATTTTAAGTTCAGTCTCTTTTACCAGGCTCTCCAGCTGTGCTTCTTTGGCTTTTTTTTCAGAAAGATTGCTCAGGCTTTCGAAAAGATAATAAGTGAGAATAATGAGGCCATAAATAAAGACACCTGATCCTACTCTGTACGGAAATGTTGCAGCCCAATATGCCTGGTAGTTGTTTTGTTCCGGCAATACAGTTGTCATTATAAACTTTGTTATCAGGACCCAGAGTGCGATAGAAAGCGCGCCACTTGCAACAAGGTTTGAAATGAGAGCTGTTGTGCGGATTTCTCCTGAATTAAAAAACCTGAACGGAAACCATAATGAAAGGCCGATCCCTGAAAAGATAATCAAAGATACCAGGCTGTCGACCAGGCTTATTTCAATAAATCTTCCGAAAGCATAATAGAAGAGCAGCGACTGGCCCAGAGCAATAAAAATCCAGACCAGCCACCAAACTATAAATCGTACCCTGTTTGCAAATATCGGATGTTTCATCCGTTAGCTGATTAATAACTTTTTATTTCGCCGCCACCGAATACCACTGCACCTTTTATTACAAGCTGTCTTGTAGTATCTATGGTTCTGCCCGGGATTAATTTTCTGGAATCACTGAATCCCCCGAGAACAGGTGTCACCGCGATTGAAATATTCCAGTCATCGGGTACAATTAATGTAGCTCCTCCGAAGACACATGCTATCTCGAGTTCGTTTATTCCCGGGGCCAGCTTTGCCTTGGTAAGATCGAGTTCCATTCCTCCAAAAACAGCTGATATCCTTCCACCTCTGAAGTTTTCTGAAACTATCTGGCGTTCTCCACCGCTAAAGACATTTACATAATCAATAAAATCGTCTCCTATGACGCC
This sequence comes from Bacteroidales bacterium, assembly GCA_050014255.1. Taxonomy (GTDB): domain Bacteria; phylum Bacteroidota; class Bacteroidia; order Bacteroidales; family VadinHA17; genus LD21. The sequence goes on from JBEKDR010000050.1 coordinate 1,848, forward strand.
GGTTGAAGTTACGGCATTCCATCCGCGGCGTTTTGAGAATATGAAAATAATACCAATTATAATGAAAATGGAAGGCCAGAACATATTATAAGCATGAAAGGTTTCACGGAATATCATAGGGATCAGAAAAAATCCTCCCACTGCCATAACAATTACGCCGGATGTCTTTTCTGCGGCTCCCAGGGTCATTACCAGACCAATAGCAACTAAAAGCATTGGCCAGCTGAAGATAACATGATCAATAAAATCAGGGAAGAAACCGGTATTTCTCATTACGAGGAATAGTCCGGCCAGTACAAGAATCACTCCTATAATAGGGCGGTTATGCTGAAGGTGATGATGTTCGTGTTTAAATTGACGACGCTCATCCCTGGCTTGACGACGCTCATCTCTGTAGTTTTCATTTGTTTCCATAATCGTAAATGTATTTGTTTTTCAACTATCAATTTATATTTTTCTTTTAAAAAGCGATGATAAGATAAATGACAGGCCAATAATAACTATTACGGCCGGCCAATAGAAATTTCTGAAGATTTCAGGAGTAATAACGAAGATATGGTCCTTTAGAAACCAGATTCCTCCGGCAATAAGCAATAAACCTCCTGTGAAATGAAGGTTTAATAAAAGCAATACGCCAATGAAGATCATTGCTGTCTCCCAGGTAAAATAACTGCTGACACTTCCCAGGTTTAGCAAATCATTTGTTGCAACCAGAAGTGCCACGCCAAGAACAATAAAGAATAATCCTATGCTAACCCTGGGATGATGTTCCCTGTCCCTGAAGCGGGGATAATCTCTGTAGCGGTGATAATGACTGTGTCTCATAATTCTAAAGTATTTAATCTATGTCAAAAGTAACTCTCATATAAGAAGCTGCTAAATGAAATTCGGTAAACAGCGTTTTTCTATCGGTATTTGGCCATTTATTACAATAAATGTTACTTTTTTGTTGATAATTTTTTTAATTGAAGAAGGATTCATATTTTTGCAAACCAAAATTTAAAGAGATGTCCTCATCATATACCATACCATTGAGTGGATTAAAGGAAGGGCACCACACAATTGATTTTGAGATTAATAAAGAGTTTTTTGAACAGTTTGAGGAATCGGAAGTCAAGGAAGGAAGCCTTTTTGCTAATGTTGAGATGGACAAGAGATCCTCGCATCTGGATATGCTTATAAAGGTCTCAGGTAGTGTCAGGATAAGCTGTGACAGATGTCTGGAGATGTTTTCCCAACCCGTCAACAGTAATAATAGATTACTCGTTAAATTTGGGAAAAGTATTGAAGAGACAGATCCGGACATTCTTTCAGTACCGGCCGATGCCTACGAATTGGATCTGCAACAGCAGATATATGAATTCATTATACTGGCTTTGCCGATAAAAAGGGTGCATCCTCCTGATAAGAATGGGAAAAGCACCTGCGATCCGGTAATGTTGAAAAAACTGGAAGAGCTAATAGTAGAAGAGGAAAATGAGAACGACCCGCGATGGGACGAATTGAAAAAACTAATAAACGATAATTAATTTAATTTAAAATGGCACATCCTAAACACAAACATTCTAAGACCCGAAGAGATAAACGCAGAACACATTATAAGGCAACTGCGCCTACAGTGGCAAGTTGTTCAAACTGCGGATCTTCAGTTCTGTATCACAGGGTATGTCCTGAGTGTGGCTTTTACCGGGGTAAGCTTGCTATTGAGAAAAAGGCAACTGCCTGAACTCGCCTAACTTAAAAAATGTAATATGAGAATTGGCCTTGATGTTATGGGTGGTGATTTCGCACCTGAGTCAATCATTGAGGGCGCTGTTGATTCCCTTAAGCATTTATCAGTTAATGAGAAGCTTGTCCTTATCGGAGATGAATCTTCCGTTTTAAGGAAACTGGATGAGATGCAAATTGAACCGTCGCTGTTTGAAATAGTTCATACATCGCAGGTAATTGAAATGGCGGATCATCCTGCAAAAGCATTCTCACAAAAAAAAGACTCGAGTATAGCAGTCGGATATGGTATGCTGAAAAATGGCAGTCTTGATGGTTTCTGCAGTGCAGGTAACACAGGGGCTATGCTTGTTGGAGCAAGTTATACCGTAAACATGATACCTGGTGTTTTAAGACCGGCACTCGTAACTGTATTACCCTGTGTCGATGACCGCGATTTTGTTATCCTCGATGTAGGATTGAACCCTGATTGCAAACCGGATGTGTTCTTACAATATGGAATACTCGGAAGTATCTATGCAAAATATGTTCTGGGGAAAGATAATCCATCAGTAGGATTACTTAATATAGGTGAGGAAGAAACAAAAGGTACTCCTGCCGTAAAAGCTGCATATGAGCTGATGAAGGAATATCCCGGGCTGAATTTTGCGGGGAATATTGAAGGAAATGCACTTTTCCGGGAAACCATGACCGATGTTATAGTCTGTGACGGCTTTGTGGGGAATGTTATTATAAAGATGGGAGAAGCATTTCATCATTTATATAAAAGCAGAAATCTTAAAGATGCATACTTTGATCGTCTTGACTGGGAAAACATTGGAGGAACACCAATTGTTGGTATCAATGCCAACGTTGTTATCGGACATGGAATTTCAAAAAGGAAAGCCATAATGAACATGGTCCTGAAAACCAGGGGTGTGGTGCACGCTAACCTGGCGCAAAAGATTAAAGAAGCAATATAATTATGGAAAAAATACGGGCAGCCATTACGGGAATCAATGCCTGGGTGCCGGAATACAAGCTGACAAATCAGGAACTTTCGAAAATGGTTGATACTTCCGATGAATGGATCATGCAACGAGTTGGAATTAAGGAAAGACGAATACTTAAAGGAGAGGGACTTGGAAGCTCAGATCTTGGCGAGCAGGCAGTGCGGGGTTTATTACTGAAAACAAAAACTGCACCTGAGGAAATTGACTTGCTGATCTGTACCACTGCCACTCCGGACATGCTCTTTCCTGCAACAGCAAATATCATATCTGATAAATGCGGTATTAAAAATGCATTCAGCTTTGACCTTAACGCTGCTTGTTCAGGATTTCTTTTTGCTTTGCAGACCGGAGCTGCCTATGTTGAAACCGGCAGATATAAAAAAGTTATCATTGTCGGAGCCGATAAAATGTCGTCGATTACCGATTACACCGATCGTACAACCTGCCCGCTCTTTGGAGATGCTGCCGGAGCAGTCATGCTGGAACCTACAACTGAGGAATTCGGGATAATGGATTATATCTTTCACACAGACGGCTCGGGACGGAAATACCTGCATCTTAAAGCCGGAGGATCTGTTAAGTCTGCCTCACATGAAACAGTTGATGCAAAAGAGCACTTCATATACCAGGAAGGACAGAGCGTCTTTAAATTTGCTGTTTTAAATATGGCTGATGTTGCGGTAGAGATTATGGAACGCAATAATCTTAAATCTGATGACATAGCATGGCTTGTTCCTCATCAGGCAAATCTGCGTATTATCGATGCCACCGGAAGAAGAATGGGGCTACCTCCTGAAAAGGTAATGATCAACATCGAAAACTTTGGAAATACAACAACGGCTACTATTCCTTTGTGCATGTGGGAATATGAAAAAAAACTTAAAAGAGGAGATATTCTGATACTTGCCGCATTCGGAGGAGGATTTACCTGGGGCTCTGTCTACCTTAAGTGGGCTTATGATCCGGAATAGCAGTCATTGTCTTAAAAAAGACCCCCTCGCCCTTCGGGCACTCCCCCCAAAGGGGGAGAAATTCTCTGCATGTAAGTATAATTTAACTAGACGGAAGTGTATTTCCTCCCCCCTGGGGGTGGTGCCGCGCAGCGGCGGTGGGGTATTACTCCCAAAACAGAAGCCCCTTGAGGGGAGATGTTCCACTTCAGCGGCAGAGGGGTCTATATGATCCAAAAAAAACTGAATTTATTATGTTCCTTCTTTTTTATTATTCTCTGCAATAGTTTTTATATTTGTGAGTTATTAAGTGTATCTCTTAAAATTTAAAAAATATGGCAAAGTTCAATGAACCGGATAACACCGCTATAAACCTTATAAGTCTTGGAACGGACATAACCGGTGATATCAAATCCAATGGAGATATCCGTATCGATGGATCTCTTACCGGAAATCTTAATACAAAGGGTAAAGTTGTCATTGGTACAACAGGGAAGGTTAAAGGGGAAGTTATTTGCAAGAACTCAGAAGTAGCAGGAATTATTGAAGGCAAAATTACTGTGGGGCAATTGCTTAACCTGAAAGCCTCTTCAAAAATTCGTGGAGATATTGCTACGTCAAAGCTATCAATTGAACCTGGAGCTGTATTTTCAGGAAACTGTAAAATGAGTGATACCGATAATAATGCCGGAACAGGAATCATCAAAGAAAGAGAGCCAGAAAAACCTGCAAAATAAGGGAATAAAAGACTTCGCCAGGTATTCAGGTTTGGCATTTCAGATGATAGGTATTATTCTTGTTACAGTCTGGGGTGGCGTTAAACTTGATAAGCTGACCGGTTGGAATACCCCTGTTTTTACTATAGTCCTTTCGCTTCTTGGTGTTTTTGCAGCAATATACACCGCAATCAAAGATTTTATTAAGTGATCCGCATTCTTGAAACTGATTTATAAATACATTTTCTTACTGGTATTATTTAATATATTGTTGATAATAACAATGTATTTACTTGTATCGATAGTTAAACTGAATCTTCTCTTTAGTGATATTGTAATCGCATCTTCTTCTTTTTCGGTAATCGCATTCATAACTATTCTGATTTTTTTAAAAGGCCAGACCAAAGAACCAGACGGTCAGACATTATACGTTCTCGTTGCAGTGAGCCTGAAGTTCCTGCTTGAGATTGTATTTGCACTCCTGTGGTTTATTGTTGCTAAAAAAACTTCTTTGCCGTCTGTTTTAATGTTTTTTGTTTTATATTTAGCTCTTACTTTGTTTACTATATGGATTATACTGAAAACGTTGAAAAACAGAGCTTTATAAAACTGTTACTGATTTGAAAACAAGAAATTTAATTAGTTTTTTCTTCTTTCTTCTACTTGCTGGAATAACTATTTCAGCCTTTAGTCAGGAAGTTAAAGAAAAAACAGAGTCTGAAGGAAAATTTGATGCAAGCACTTTTATACTTGAACACATAGCCGATTCCCACGAATGGCATATTCTGACTAAGAAAAACGGGGAGGATGTCACTATTTATCTTCCGGTGATTCTTTACAGCAAAGAAAAAGGTCTGGATATATTCACTTCGAAAAAACTGGCTGGCGGGAATGAATATAAAGGATATAAGCTAGAAGAAGAAGATGACCTTAAGGGTAAAATTGTCTCGGTTAATAATGATGGAACAATCAACAAGGAAAACCTTCCTCTTGACTTTTCAATGACAAAAGCTGTTATCGGGATGCTGTCCGCTGCTATAATTGGTCTGTTAATATTTCTTTCACTATCCCGATCCTATAAGAAATCAGGCATTAGTTATCCTAAAGGTATTCAGAGTTTTCTCGAACCTGTAATTCTTTTTGTCCGCGATGATATAGCCATACCAAATATAGGGGTACATAAGTATGAAAGATATATGCCTTACCTGTTGTCTGCATTCTTTTTTATTCTCATTAATAACCTGATGGGACTTATCCCGTTCCCTCCACCTTTTGGTGCGAACGTAACAGGGAATATTGCAGTGACCTTCGTTTTAGCAACATGTACATTCTTTACTACGCAGTTTAGCGGAAACAAAACATATTGGAAACATATCTTCGCAGCACCAGGGGTACCTTTATGGTTGTTACCGATTATGATACCCGTTGAAATAATCGGATTATTTGCCAAGCCATTCGCACTGATGATACGTTTGTTTGCAAATATTACGGCTGGGCATATAATTGTATTAAGTCTTATCTGCTTGATCTTCATCTGGAATTCCCTTTCCCTAGCGCCGGTATCAATCTTTTTCGTTATTTTCATGGATTTCCTCGAACTTCTTGTGGCATTCCTTCAGGCATATATTTTTACTCTATTGTCAGCTTTGTTCATTAGCATGGCAGTACAGGAAAACCATTGATATTTATTGTTTAATTTAAAATTAATAATTATGACAGGTACATTGGCAGCAGTAGGAGCAGGTCTTGCAGTAATAGGCGCAGGTCTGGGTATTGGTAGAATTGGCGGAGTGGCAATGGAAGCAATTGCACGTCAGCCGGAAGCTTATTCCAAAATACAGATGGCAATGATCATTGCTTCGGCCCTAATTGAAGGAGCAGCTTTATTCGCTATTGTTGTTTCTCTTATTGCAAAATAAGATGGAAAAGTTTGAAGCCTGTAACGGTTGGTTGCAGGCCTTCCTTTTAATTCAATTGATTTAACTTAATATATATGATACTTTTAGCAAACAGTCTTGTCTCCCCCGGTGTCGGAACGATTTTCTGGTCAGCTCTGATTTTTGTTTTATTCTTTCTGATCCTGACAAAATTCGCATGGAAACCAATTCTTAATGCGGTTAAAGCACGCGACGAGATGATAAGGGGTTCCCTTGAATCAGCCGAAAAAGCCAAGGAGGAAATGTTAAAGCTTCAGAGCGATAATGAGGCAATTCTTCGCAAAGCAAGGGAGGAACGCGAAAATATACTTAAGGAAGCCAGAGAAGTGCGCGACAAGCTTATTTCTGAAGCTAAAGGAAAAGCAACAGAGGAAGCTGATAAGCTTATTGAGAAAGCAAGAACAGGAATTGAAAACGAGAAACTCAAGGCACTCTCTGAAATTCATGAACAGGTTGCAACCCTGTCAGTTGACATAGCCTCAAAGCTACTGGGTGAAAAACTTAAATCATCGGGTGAACAGGCAAAACTGATCGATAATTATCTGAAAGAGATTGATTTCAATAAGAATTAGGAACCGGAATCTGTAATGAACGATAGCAAAATATCAGTAAGATACTCAAGGGCATTATTTCAGTCGGCTCTCGAAAAAAAGATGCTTGATAAAGTCTATCAGGATATGATCTTTATTTCAGAGATATGTAAAATAGTGGAAACAAAAGAGTTCCTGCGCAGCCCGATTATTGTTCCTTCAAAGAAGGAAGCTATATTTCATAAAATGCTTGTGGGCAACGTCGAAGAAATCACACTTTCCCTTATAGATCTGATTGTGAAAAACGGTAGAGAAAGTTTTATTCCTGCAATTGCAAGAGTATTTATCCACGAAACAAAGAAATTCAAGGGAATCACAGAATCTGTCCTTACTACCGCGATTAAAGTTAATGATAAAGTTAAAAAGCAGATTACTGATCTTATTTCAGAGGGCTTCAAAACAAAAGTTGAACTTAAGGAAAACATTGATCCTGAAATAGTTGGTGGTTTTATCCTGCAGATTGATGACAATTACATCGATGCAAGCATAAAGAATAAACTCCGCAAAATAAAAAAAGAACTTATCGGAAGTGTTGTAACTCCCAAATAGAAAAAACAACGATTAAAGACTTTTAAGAAGATACAATATGGCAAATATTAAACCGGCAGAGGTTTCAAAAATTCTAAAACAACAACTGGAAGGGATACAAACCGGAGTTGAACTGGAAGAAGTCGGAACAGTACTTACCGTTGGTGACGGGATTGCCCGTATATATGGACTGTCAAATGCAGAATCAAATGAATTGATTGAATTTGAAAACGGGATTGAAGCTATTGTGCTGAATCTGGAAGAAGATAATATAGGAGCGGTATTGCTTGGTCCGACCGAAGAGATAAATGAAGGCGACATTGTGAAGAGAACAGGCCGGATAGCCTCGATCGGAGTCGGCGAGGGATTACTGGGAAGAGTAATAACGCCAACGGGTCAGCCGATAGATGGCAAAGGTCCGATAAAGGGTGAACTATTTAATCTTCCGTTCGAGAGAAAAGCACCGGGTGTTATTTTCCGTCAACCTGTTAAGCAACCACTACAGACAGGGATAAAGGCAATTGACGCAATGATTCCAATCGGCCGTGGACAAAGGGAACTTATTATCGGCGACAGACAGACTGGTAAAACAGCTATTGCAATTGATACTATCATTAATCAGCGAAGTAACTTTGAAAAAGGGAAACCGGTTTATTGCATTTATGTTGGAATAGGTCAAAAAGGTTCGACTGTTGCCAATATAGCAGCAACGCTGGAAGAACATGGTGCGCTCGCATATACAGTTATTGTGCTTGCTACAGCTTCGGATCCTGCAGCTTCGCAATTCTATGCTCCGTTTGCCGGGGCTGCAATCGGGGAATTTTTCCGCGACACAGGTCGTGATGCCCTTATTATCTTCGATGACCTTTCAAAACAGGCAGTATCGTACAGAGAAGTCTCACTTCTGCTTCGTCGTCCACCAGGACGTGAAGCATATCCCGGAGATGTTTTCTACCTGCACTCCCGATTATTGGAAAGAGCTGCAAAAATCATTGAATCGGATGAAGTTGCACAGAAGATGAACGATCTCCCGGAAGTCATAAGGCATATGGTAAAAGGAGGTGGTTCGCTCACAGCTTTACCTATAATTGAAACTCAGGCTGGTGACGTATCAGCATACATACCGACAAATGTGATTTCAATCACTGATGGACAGATATTTCTCGAGTCGAGTCTTTTCAACTCCGGAGTCCGTCCTGCAATTAATGTCGGGATTTCAGTATCAAGGGTGGGAGGAAATGCCCAGATTAAGGCTATGAAAAAGATCGCAGGAACCCTGAAAGTGGATCAGGCACAATATCGTGAACTGGAAGCTTTCTCCAAGTTTGGTTCCGACCTCGATGCCTCAACTCTGGCTATACTGAATAAAGGAGCTAAGAACGTTGAAATCCTTAAGCAGGGACAGTTCGCTCCCGTACCGATTGAAAAGCAAATAGCAATTATATATTGTGGAACAATGGGACTTTTAAAAGATGTTCCTATAAACAAAGTGAAAAGTTTCGAAAGTGAATTTATCGAGCTCCTCGAACTTAGACACCAGGATACTCTGGATAGTCTTCGTGAAGGTATACTTAATGATGATATCACAAAAGTCCTGGAAAAAGTTGCTTCGGACCTGGTTATAAAATACAGGGTACAATAAACAGGATAACCTGATAAAATGAATTTTGATGGATAATTTAAAGGCAATAAGGATAAGAATCGCATCATTTAAGTCGACCCGGCAGATCACTTCGGCTATGAAAATGGTATCTGCCGCAAAATTACGGAAAGCTCAGGATAAGATTGTTAGACTGAGGCCTTATGCAAATAAATTACGTGAACTGCTTGTCAATATTTCACAAAGCCTTTCAGACTCTGAAGTTGAGAACATTTATGGAAGGGTATCCCCTCCTGAAAAAGTCCTTATTGTGGTGATCACATCTAACAGAGGTCTCTGTGGAGCTTTCAATACCAATGTTATAAATGAAACAAGAAGAGTTATATCAGAAAAATACTCTGATCAGTTCAGAAAAGGAAACCTGAAGCTTTTGACAATCGGGAAAAAGGGTTTTGATTATTTCAGAAAGCAGAAAATAGCGATGCTACCTGGGCAAAATAATTTGTTCAATGACCTTACATTTGATAATGTTACACAGGTTACTGAACAGATTTTGAACAGTTTTGTATCTATGGAATTTGACAGGGTGGAATTGATTTATAATCAATTTAAAAACGCAGCTGTTCAAAACCTTACAGATGAAGTATTTCTTCCTGTTGAAACGGCTCCTTCCGGTAAGGTTAAGACTCCGCCAGCTGATTACATTTATGAACCCGGTAAAGAGGATATCATTAAGGAATTAATTCCAAAATCGTTAAAAATTCAATTTTACAAAGCAGTTCTTGATTCGTTTGTTGCAGAGCATGGCGCCCGAATGACCGCAATGCACAAGGCAACGGACAATGCTACAGGTATGATCCGCGATATGACACTTCAGTACAACAAAGCAAGACAGGCTGCTATTACAAATCAGATACTAGAAGTTGTAAGTGGCGCAGAAGCTCTTAGAGGTTAAAATTAATTTATTATCAGGTTGTAAAAAAACCAAAATGTATACTCAGTCTGATCTTAAAAAATTAGTCAATAAGGCTATTCTGAATCTTTCCTATAATGAGGAAGCAGAGAAGCTTAATGATCCGGTTAAGTATATTCTTTCAATCGGAGGAAAAAGGTTAAGACCGGTTCTGGCCTTGATGGCCTGCAACCTTTATAATGATAAAATTGATGAAGCAATAATCCCTGCAACTGGCCTTGAGGTGTTTCATAACTTCACGCTGGTTCATGATGATATTATGGATCAGGCGCCATTAAGAAGGAACTTGCCCACAGTGCACAGTAAGTGGAACGTTAACCAGGCAGTTCTTTCAGGCGATGTAATGGCATTTATTGCAAATGAATGTTTTTTACAAACTCCTCCGCACTGTTTGTCTAAAGTTTTCAAAGTGTTCAATAAGGCAGCAATTGAAGTATGTGTGGGTCAGCAACTCGACATAGATTTTGAAAAAGCAGCTATAGTTTCACACGAGGAATATTTGCGTATGATCGAACTGAAAACAGCAGTGCTTCTGGCAGCATCAGCCAAAATCGGTTCTATCATAGGTGGTGCGGATGATAAGGAATCTGACCTGCTTTATGAGTTTGGAAGAAACCTGGGTCTTGCATTCCAGATTCAGGATGACCTGCTCGATATTTATGGAGATATTAAAGTATTTGGTAAAATTCTGGGAGGAGATATTATTTCCAATAAAAAAACCTTTATGCTTGTGAAGGCCCTGGAAATAGCATCAGTCGAACAGGCAAAACAACTTCATGAACATTTCTCTTTGAAAGAAATTGACCCGGAAATCAAAGTAAAAAAAGTTATTGATTTATATGATCAGCTGAATATTAAGAATATTTCAGAAAATCTTGCTAATGATTATATTAACACAGCCTTCAGTCTGCTTGAAAAGACAGGGGTAATCAATGAAAGAAAAACAGAGCTGATTAATCTTGCCAGTTCACTGATTGGAAGAGATAATTGATCTGTTATTCCGAATTTTCATGTTTCTTCTTCTCTTCAATATTCAGAAGTATTCCTGCGTTAAGCATAAACTGATTATACCTGTTGTTAAAAACATATTTGGCTTCTCCATAGATACTGAATTTTTCAGTAATCTTAATACAAGTGCCAACTCCAATATTAAGCCCAAGGGCATTATCACTCTCTTTGTATGCAGGGATGCCTTCGGACGAATATTTATTACCGGCAAATAATATATTAAATCCTGCAAGACCATAGAATTCAAAACTGTTAGGAGCGTTTATAAGGTAGTGCCCGTCTATATCAAACATCAGTGAAGATATTGTCTGTTTCGACCCCTGCTCTTTCGTAATATGCGGATAGAAAAAAGTAAAAGAGGGAGAAACATAAAAAGGCTCACTGATTTTGCAGAAACCTTTAAATGAGATTCCAACAAAATCACTCTTGTTTTCAGGCAGAATTTGTTCATGAAACCGGAAACCGCTGCTCATGGCTAATCCTCCGCCTATTCCGGTAAACTGGCCATTTGCAATAGTCAGCGCTGAAACTATCAAAAGGAATGTCACAAAACACTTTTTCATGAACATGTTTTAAATTAAGCAGAAATCCGGGTTCATACTTTCTAACTATAAAGATAAAGAAAAAGAAACAGAGAGTTAAAGAACCTGATGAAGAATTAAATCAAGGAATAATCAGGAAACAGTAATGTCTCTTCATATAACCCATATTTGAATATGGAGATTCCTCATTTTATCCCGATTTCTCATGCAAAATATTGCACATCAGGATTTATGGCAAATCGGTTTTTAAAGCTTGAGATCCCTTGCTGACGCTCGGAATGACATGACAATTAGTTGGTGACGATAGGGAAGAAGTGGCGATTCGCAGAAGAATGCCTGAGAAGTGCTGACTAGTGTTGCGAATCATCACTTCTTCCCTTATGATCCTCAACCGCGATGTCATCCCTCGTTCGCCAGCCGGCGAACGAGGGATCTCACCATCATTGTTCGTGGTACTATCACCAGATCTTTTTCACAAAACTGAATTTATAAAGATATAAGTCGGGTTGAAACACAAAATTTATTAATTTTGTCTCTTCATAAAACTTTAATAAATAAATAAAATATATGTCACAGAATACCGGGAAAATCAGCCAGATCATAGGACCAGTGGTTGATGTTACTTTTGAAAAGCAGGGTTTTGAAATGCCTGATATTTATGATGCACTCGAGATAAAGAGGGATGACGGCTCACATCTCGTTGTGGAATGTCAGCAACATATCGGTGAAAGAACTGTCCGGACAATAGCAATGGATTCTACGGACGGTCTTCGCAGAGGGATGGAAGTTGTTGCAACCGGTTTGCCAATTACAATGCCAATCGGAGAGCAGATCAAAGGCCGGCTTATGAATGTGACCGGAGAAGCTATCGATGGCATAGGATATCTCGATAAAAAAGGAGGATACCCTATTCACAGAAAACCGCCAAAATATGAAGACCTGTCAACAGAAAAGGAGGTATTGTACACAGGGATAAAAGTTATCGACCTTATCGAACCTTATTCAAAAGGGGGTAAAATTGGTCTCTTTGGTGGGGCCGGGGTAGGGAAAACGGTTGTAATCCTCGAACTGATAAATAATATTGCAAAGACATATTCCGGACTTTCAGTGTTTGCTGGTGTTGGAGAAAGAACAAGGGAAGGTAATGACCTGCTCCGCGATATGCTTGAAGCCGGAGTTATTACCTATGGTGAAAAATTTCTTGAGAATATGAAATCAGGCGGCTGGGACCTTTCTACCGTCGATAAAGAAGCCATTAAAGAATCAAAACTGGCGCTTGTGTTTGGTCAGATGAACGAACCTCCCGGAGCAAGAGCGAGAGTTGCGCTTTCGGGTCTCTCTGTTGCCGAGCATTTCAGAGATGGCGATGGAAAGAGCGGAGGAAGGGATATTCTGTTCTTTATGGATAATGTCTTCCGGTTTACCCAGGCAGGTTCTGAAGTATCGGCCCTTCTGGGCAGGATGCCTTCGGCAGTTGGCTATCAGCCAACGCTTTCTACTGAGATGGGGATCATGCAGGAACGTATTACCTCGACCAAACACGGGTCTATTACCTCGGTTCAGGCGGTATATGTACCTGCCGATGACCTTACCGATCCGGCTCCGGCTACAACATTCGCCCACCTCGATGCCACAACAGTTTTAAGCAGAAAGATATCTGAACTTGGTATCTATCCTGCTGTTGATCCGCTTGACTCAACTTCAAGGATACTTACTGCAAATATTGTCGGTGAAGCTCATTATAATTGTGCCCAACGAGTAAAAGAATTATTGCAGCGCTATAATGAATTACAGGATATTATTGCCATCCTTGGTATGGATGAACTTTCTGAAGAAGATAAGCTGGTTGTTCACCGCGCCCGCAGGGTACAGAGATTTCTTTCACAACCCTTTCACGTGGCTGAACAATTCACCGGTATCAAAGGCGCACTCGTTTCAATTGAAGATACAATCAAGGGATTCAATATGATAATGGAGGGAAAGGTTGACCAGTATCCCGAATCGGCATTTATGCTGGTTGGCACTATTGAAGACGCTATTGAAAAGGGCGAAAAAATACTCTCCCAGTCAAAATAATTGACAGATTTGAAAACTTCTGTTTATTAATAAGTTGTAATGAAAATAGAGATAGTCACTCCCGACAAGAAAATTTTTGAAGGTGAAATTAAATCGGTCAGAGTCCCTGGAAAGAAAGGATCATTCCAGGTATTAAAAGACCATGCTCCAATCATCTCCACCCTTGAAAATGGCTCAGTCAGAATGGTCGATCAGGAAGACAAAGAAATAACATATGAGATAGGGGGCGGAGTGATTGAAGTAAAAGCGAATAAAATAATTCTTCTTGCAGATTCCGTAAGGTAAGGTACATCAGATGACACCCGATGAATTTCGAAAACATGCTCATGATCTGGTTGAATGGATGGCGGGCTATATGGAAAATGTTGAGAAATGGCCTGTCAAATCATCAGTAACGCCGGGTGAGATTTTTAATAAAATACCTGACAAACCCCCACAGCAATCCGAATCATTCGACTCTCTGATGAGGGACTTCAATGAAATAATAATGCCGGGAATAACCCACTGGCAGAATCCTAATTTTTTTGCATATTTTCCGGCAAATACCAGTCCTGCATCAATCCTGGCTGAAATGCTGATTGCAACACTCGGAGCCCAGTGCATGATCTGGGAAACCTCCCCGGCAGCCACAGAGCTGGAAGAAAAAATGATGATCTGGTTAAGGGAACTCATCGGCCTTCCTTCGGGATTTGAAGGTGTTATTCAGGATACTGCCTCCACTGCTACCCTTGCAGCCATACTGACAGCACGGGAAAAAGCCACAAATTTTTCAGGAAACATCGAAGGTCTGGAAAAAAGAGAAATTCTGAAAGTTTATTGTTCAGAACAGACTCATTCATCTGTCGAAAAGGCTGTTAAAATAAGTGGAATCGGCAGAAGAAACCTTGTTAAAATACCTGTCAGAGATGACTTTTCACTGGATCCTCAAAAGCTAAGGGAAGAAATTCTCCGTGATAAAAAAAAAGGACAGGTCCCTTGCTGTGTGATTGCGACTTTAGGCACTACAGGAACCTCTGCAGTTGATCCTTTAAGAGCCATGGGAGAGATTTGTCACGAAAATGATGTCTGGCTTCATGTTGATGCTGCAATGGCCGGTACAGCTCTTATTCTGCCCGAATTTCAATGGATGCTCGACGGGAAAGAATATATCGACAGTTTTGTTTTCAATCCACATAAATGGATGTTTACAAACTTTGATTGTACAGCCTATTTTGTAAAGGATGCCTCCGCTTTGATCAAAACCTTTGAGATTCTCCCGGAATATCTTAAAACGCGAACCAGGGGAAAAGTAAATGATTACCGCGATTGGGGCGTCCCTCTTGGAAGAAGATTCAGGGCTTTGAAGCTTTGGAGTGTAATCAGGACTTACGGGGTTGAAGGCCTTCGCAAAAAAGTAAGAAATCATATAGGTATTGCAGCGGAACTCTCAGAAATGATCTCAAAAGAAGTTGATTTTGAAATACTTGCCCCAGTAATTATTTGTGTTGTCTGTTTCCGGTATATTCCTGCCGGGTATAATGAAGATCAGATAAATGGGTTTAACGAAAATCTGAATCACCTGCTAAATGATTCCGGCAAATTATATCTGAGCCATACAGTACTAAATGGCAGGTATACATTAAGAATGGTTACGGCTCAGACAAACGTAACTCCGGAACATGTTCAGAAAGCCTGGCTTCAGATAAAGGAGACCGCCCGGAGCCTTATATCCTGAAAGTGTTACATGTGTCTTCTTCCAAAAGTCATTCCGAATATATTAATATTGAAAAGGAATTCAATAGAAGGTAGTCCACCTGTACTCTTCCATGCTGACTGAACTCCCGCGGAAATCATATATGGTATCCTGAGAACATAAAAATCTGCCAGCAATTCAAATCCAAATGATTTGAACGATATATTTTGATTATTCTGGTAAAAAGGGACCAGTCCGTTAGCAGAGTTTTGAAAGAATGAATTTCCCGGACCTGAAGCATAATCATAGAACAAACCCGTCCGGATCCTTTTAAGATAAACAAAACTGGCAAGATTGAAATCAGGGTACACCAGGGGCATTACATAATCAGCTGAAAGAAAATTAATTTTAGTTGAGATAATATTACCATAACCCCTGGGAAAATCTGAAAAATTTCCGTATAAAAATTCCGCAGGATTCTGCTTCTCAGTTTCGAACCTGATTCTTATTCCATTGTTCGGTAAGATCCCTGGGAAATAAAATGCTGTTTTTAATGCTATATCTGATCCATAGATTGTCCTGCCGAAGGGAGCATACCGATAATTAAAATCAATTACTTGGGCCCACCTTGGATATATATCGCAGATTGCCGGCTGGTAATAGTTTGTAAAATAGAGTCTTGTCGTTACGATGGTCTGCCCGTAATCATAAGAATCCTTCTCTTTGATATATATATATTGGTTTTGATAGTCAGCGGAAACAGATGGCTGTACAAACTGTGAAAAACTGCCGGATGAAAACTGAAGTGGTAAAGAAAGAGTGTTGGTAAAGTTTATACCCGGATTTATGTTTGAAGGATTTGCAATGTTTTCCCCCAGTTTACTTATCTGCGGAAGAGTGCCATAATCGAGTTGTGATTCAAAAACCGGGTACCACCCCTGCCAGGTCACCTGTGAATGAATAAGGTTGCGCTTATCTGCTGAATATTCATAACCTAAAGTTGAAATAAGGGTACTTAACGTATTCTGAGTCATAATAGTAACTCCCGGCCTGATATTCACAGGATCGATATTGAGCTGTTCAATATCCGTGTAAAATGGCATCCAGCTGTGAAATCTGAAAAGGTGCTGCCATTTTCGGTACGGTTCAGGTGTGTACACAATATTACTCTTATTAGTATCTGCAGGAGGTTTAATATCGAATCTGTTGATGAGGAAAGATGAAGAACTTTCATTATTTCCAGGGCCTCCCCGGACTGATAAAACCGGAGCACTGCATATATTGTTGCCGAGGGAGGTATAATCGCCGAAAAGAAGTTTATTTCCGTCAGGACTTACGTCAATTGTACCGAATCTTGAACGAGTAACCCGTTCTGTTTTTTTATCAGGAGTCAGGAGATAAACATTATCTGTTCCTGATAAAGAACTTACAAAAAAGAGGGAATCGTTTCTCAGGAATGAAGACTGAAGATCATTTCTTGCAGGTTCAAGGAGGGTCTCCCATTCCTGGCTGGCAAGTTTGAATGACATGATTCCTTCGCCTGCATCTGCCAGGAAAATAAATGTCACTTTCTTCCCATCCTCACTCCATTGGGGATGCTGAAGATAAACATTCCCGGGAGTAAGTACAGATTCCAGAACAAAACCGGTCTTAACATCAATCAGCACAAGGCTGTTAATATTATTGACAGTGTTTTCCACTGCAACAATCTTATTCCCGTCAGGAGATACTGATGCGGCAAGATATCTCGATTTTCGCGTAAGTTTTGTGATAATGCCGGTCTTAATATCCAGAACTCTAATAACCGAAAACTCCCTGTTTTCCCATCTCGGGTCAGTGATTGTTTCAACCCAGACCAGCTTGCCTTTGGCATATGAAATAAACAAGGGATATAAAAGCCCCGGCACATGAATCCTTTTTTCAGTTTTTTGAGCCGGATTGATAAGCATGAAAGCTGCCGGAAGAGAAAATGAAGTTTTTATAGCTATTATACTGTCGGTACCTGCAAAAACAGGGCAATAGTAATCAATATATTTTCCATGTTTGTCGGGATTTACTGCTTCGTTATCAACCGGGTTATTTCTGGAAACATCTTTAGTCCAGATAGCCTTCAGCGAATCATAAGTTTGCTCCCAGAGTGTTTTCTTTCTTAAGCCGGAGCTTCTTGTAAGGCTTAGATTGACCGGGTTAAGAGTGAATGGCTGTGCTCCGGTGAACTTAAGCACTTTATTCCATATCTGAGGATCGTTTTTTGCCAGGGCCCATGTCACCATCTGGTAACCGTACTCATAATAGTCAGGCACAAAATCCTTAAATGAACCATTAAGTATCTTATCGTAGTTATAAGTTTTTTTATTATCAACTACAAGTGCTTTAAGCTGTTTCTGGAATGAGGGTGTGCGTCCTCTGCCCGATTCTGTAAGAGCCGATTCGGCAAAGACTGCATCACCTTCAAGGAACCAGGTAGGCAGAAGTGACGCTACAATTCCGGTGAATTGTTCCCCGAGAAACACCGACATCACTTTTGAAAAGCCCTGATTCAATGATTCCATCTGAAGAACGTGAGTAAGTTCGTGAACAGCCAGCTGTTTTTCAGGTGCGAGAGGAAGGCCGTTCTGATCAGGTGTCGGAAATAGTTCCATCCGTCGCGGAGCCCAGGAGACATACCCGTTTGACTGGATGGAATAATTATGTATGACAACAGGGAGAGTAAATTTTTTTTCAGGGAATAGCGACATAAGTTTGGAGAATGCTTCATCCATTTCTTTGGCATACAACATTCCGCCCGTGCCGTATTTCTCAGGATAAATGACGGTAAACCTTCCTGTCTTTATCTGGTTCCACTTAAGAGATGCCGGATCCTGACCTGTTTCATAATATTGTGAAAAGGCAATTTGTGCAGAGAATAGTAAAGCAGTATATGAAAATATTAGTTTACGTCTCATTTAAAGGATTATTGCTCAAAAATAGCAAAATAAGCGAGCTATAATCTCTTCGTAATGGTTTGAAAAAAATAAGTATTTTCGATAGCTGAAATAAGAGGAGATTATGTTAACGTGGCACACTCCGCAGAAAAATGAGAGAAAAGGATCAGTAAGAAGAAGTAATCGAAATATTCGATTTCAGGTATTTTTCGAGAAGGAAGAAGATCTTTTCCGGGTAAATTGGTTTTAAAATATATTCATTGCATCCTGCAATATAAGCTTCTGTTTTTGCCTGTTCAGAAGAGTAGGCAGTAATCATAATAACGGGTGTGCTTTTTCTGTCTTTCCTGAGTATTCTTATGCATTCAATCCCATTAATCAGCGGTACAAGAAAATCCATAAAAACAAGATCAATAGTTTTCCCCTGCGTTAAATAATCAACAAATTCCTTTCCGGTTCGAATTATCACTATGTCAGCACCAGAATTTTTCAGTAATGTCTCATAGTACCTGATTGATGGCAGGTCATCCTCAACAATAACTATATTTTTGCCCGTAAGCTCTAAGTTGCTGATATTCAATGTCATTTATGAGTGTGATTAAACTTGTATAAAATTACGATAAGAAAAGGATCTTTAGGGTACATATTTACGCAATTATTAACATTTTATCAACATAATTAATAAAATGCTGTCAGGAGAGATTTGGTTTCCTGAATTAATTTGTGCAAATTCGTATTAATAAATCCTCAATATCATGTTAAGATATACACGCTTACTCAAAGTTTCAGTCCTTTCTTTGGGATTGCTATTATTGATCAATAATACCTATGGCCAGGCAGGTTTAAATAACGGTACAAGGGCTGTTTTTATTTTTGATATCGCAAAGTACATTGATTATGGACCAAGATTCGCAGATTCGTCTGTTTTCAGAATAGGAATTCTTGACAGAGATGAATATCTGTTTTTCGAAATGGGAAATCTGAGAAAAACACGAACAAAGATCCAGGATAAGCCTGTAGAACTTGTAAAATTTAATACTGAAAGCCAGATAACATACACTCAGGTATTATATGTTAATAAGGCGAGTGGCTTTAATTTGAATAAAGTTAAAGCTGCTATAGAGAAACATCAGACCCTGCTTTTAACTGAAGGCTATGAGTTTAGGGAATCGATGATAAATTTTATGGGGGTGGAAGGAGAAATGCCTAAATACAGTGTGAATGAGGACCTGATTAATAAGGCCGGAATGAATGTTAATTCAAATATGTTAAATCAGGCGATCAAAACCAAGGAAGACTGGGAGAATCTCTTTGGTAAGGCAAGCGAACAGATTGTAATACAGCGAGATACTATTCGTCAGCAATTAGAAATGATTAATATACAAAAAGCAGAAATACTTCATCAGAAGTCCCTTCTTGACAGTCTGGACAAAGAGATAACAGCAAAAGTCAAAACACTGAATGAAAAACAAAAAGTTCTTGAGAAGCAGTTTGTTCAGATAAGCAAACAGCAGGGAGAAATTTCAGCCCAGAAACAGACAATAATTGTTCAGCAGAATGAAGTTCAGGTTCAAAAGGATACCCTCGAAAGACAGAAGGGAAAAATTACAATACAGCTGGCCAGGATAGATGAACAACTTAAAAGAATTTCGGAACAGGACAGCAAGATAAAAGTTCAGCTTGAAGCAATTGAAAAACAGAAGCTGGTACTTTATTTTGTTCTTTTCGCTCTTCTTCTTGTCAGTTTCCTCGGTTACTATATATATAGGGGATATAAAATAAAAAAAGAGGCGAATATAAAGCTTGAGGAGAAGAACAGAACGATCTCAATGCAAAAGGATGAAATTGAAAAGCAAAGGGATCTTGCGGCTGCCCAGAGAGATCAGATAGGATACCAGAAAAGGCATATCGAAGATAGTATCATGTATGCTAAGAGGATACAAACAGCGCTCATCCCATCACTGGAACTTTTCAGCGATAAGCTTGAGCATTTTGTTCTGTACAAACCTCTGGCAATTGTCAGTGGTGATTTTTACTGGGTGAGCGCACAGTCCAATCCCCAGGTTATAATATCAGCCGACTGTACAGGGCATGGAGTTCCAGGAGCATTTATGAGTATGCTCGGGGTGACATTGCTTAATGAAATTATTAATGGGAAGCATATTCTGATGCCCGACCAGATAATTGAAACATTGCGCCAGGGAATAATAAAATCATTAAAACAGGTTGCGGAAGAGGACAGTATTAAAGACGGGATGGATATTGCCGTTTGTGTTGTAGATTTCGATAAAAATATTTTATGGTATGCAGGAGCAAATAGTCCCCTGTACCACATCAGGGGAGGGGAGCTTACTCATTACAGGGCCGATAAGATGCCAGTCGCTATTCATTATAGGATGGAGCCATTCACACTTCATAAGATTGACCTTCAGAAGGGAGACGCTTTCTATATTTTCTCCGATGGTTTTGCTGATCAGTTTGGCGGGCCAAAACAGAAAAAATTCATGTCAATGCAACTCAGGGAAACACTTGTTGCAATGGCTGGTATGCCAATGCTTAAGCAAGGTGAACGGCTAAATGAAATATTTGAAGAATGGCGTGGCGACAGCCCCCAGATTGATGATGTGACTTTGATCGGAGTGAGATACTGATTATTGACAAACCCATTTGGTCGTAACACCCAAAACAGTAACATCGGGAGTTGCTTCAATACGAATCAATGATGCATCACAATATTCCGTGTCAGTGCCAGTAGTCAGCAAATTTCCGCCTGAGTCGTATGTATTTTGCGAGCAAACCTTGCAATTCTTCTGACAGGAGGTAAATGACAAAGTAATAAATACAAATCCGGCAGCATACAATAGTATTCTTTTCATACAGGTTAGATTTGATAACAAATATACAAAAACTCTTTTCTTCATTGTAAAGAATTAACGAAAAATGGTTGCCCCGCAAAATAATTAAAGAGGATGATGCATCATATTCCTAAAATGCCAGTCATTTGAGCAGGAATGAAAATATTTATAAATTGCATAAAAAATTATTGTCATGGAAGATTCAAAAATGAAAAAACATGTAACTGTGGTTGGAGCGATTCAGATTGGAATCGGGATCCTCAGTCTTATCGGAGCGGTTGCAGTATTTTTTGCTCTGAGATTTGCTAAAGGAGCTGCCGGAGATGATTATACAGGGCAACAGGTTCTCGGGTTTTTATCAGTGAGCCTTCCTGTGCTCATTCTGTTTTTGGCCACTTTGAGTTTGGTTGGGGGGATAGGACTTCTTATCTACAAACCCTGGGCAAGGTATCTTGTGATTGTTGTTGCAGCGCTTGGGTGCCTTTTTATACCTATTGGAACTCTGAGCGGAGTCTATGCTTTATGGGTATTGCTCCAGGATGATACAGTCAAACTATTCGAAAAGAAATAATTTTTTTAAAAAATATTGAGGTAGAGACGCCCAATTTGGGCGTCTCTACTTATTTTTGTCAGATAATTAACTGTAATATTATGGCTGACGACAATAAAATCATTTTTTCGATGTACAGGGTGGGGAAATCTTTCCCTCCTCACAGACAGGTACTTAAAGATATTTCTCTTTCATTCTTCCTGGGTGCAAAAATCGGGATAATCGGTTTGAACGGATCAGGAAAATCAACACTCCTGAAAATTATTGCAGATATGGAAAAGGAATATCAGGGAGAAGTCACTTTTCTTCCGGGATATTCTGTCGGCCATCTTTCACAGGATCCGCTTCTTGACGAAAACCGCAATGTGAGAGAAATCGTTGAGGATGGGGTTAAGGAAACTATGGAGATCATAAAAGAATTCGAAAAAATAAACAACAGCTTTGGCGAACCGGAAGTATATGAGAATCCCGATAAAATGCAGCAACTAATGGATCGGCAGGCTGTGTTGCAGGAAAAGATCGATTATGCCGACGGCTGGAATATTGAACATAAGCTTGAACGTGCAATGGATGCCCTGAGATGTCCTGACAGTAACGCAAAGGTTAATATTTTATCAGGTGGCGAGAGAAGAAGAGTGGCATTATGCCGCTTACTCTTACAGCAGCCTGATATTTTGCTGCTTGATGAACCGACAAACCACCTCGATGCCGAATCGGTACAATGGCTTGAAACAACGCTTAAACAGTACAAAGGAACTGTAATCTGCATCACTCACGACCGTTATTTCCTTGATAATGTTGCCGGATGGATACTGGAACTTGACAGGGGTGAAGGAATACCCTGGAAAGGCAACTATTCTTCCTGGCTTGAACAGAAAACAAAGAGGCTTGAGTCAGAAGAAAAAGGAAATGTTAAAAGAAGAAAGATACTTGAACGTGAGCTTGAATGGGTTAGGATGTCACCAAAAGCGCGACGTGCCAAATCAAAAGCAAGATTAGGCGCATATGAAAACCTTCTTAATCAGGATGTAAAGCAAAAAGAAGACAAGCTTGAAATATTTATTCCAAACGGGCCCAGACTTGGTGATAAAGTAATAGAAGCCAATTCAGTCACAAAATCATTTGATGACAAATTACTTTTTGAAGATCTCGAATTCAGCCTTCCTCCGAACGGAATTGTTGGCGTTATTGGTCCAAACGGCGCCGGAAAGACAACTCTCTTCAGAATGATAATGGGACAGGAAGAGGCGTCAAAAGGAACGTTTAAAATAGGAGAAACTGTTACTCTCGGATATGTTGATCAGGCACATTCCGCGATTGATCCGGCCAAAACTGTATATGAAGTGATTTCAGGAGGTCAAAACGATGTTATGGTAGGAAACCGCCTGGTGAACGCAAGAGCTTACGTTGCCCGTTTTAATTTCACAGGGGCCGATCAGGAAAAGAAATGTGGCATACTGTCAGGAGGAGAGAGAAACAGGCTGCATCTTGCCCTTACACTAAAATCAGGAGCAAATGTTCTTCTTCTCGATGAACCAACGAACGATATTGATGTTAATACCCTGAGAGCATTGGAGGAAGGTCTTGAGAATTTTGCAGGATGTGCTGTAATAATATCTCACGACAGGTGGTTTCTCGACCGGGTCACAACTCACATGCTGGCTTTTGAAGGTAACTCAAAAGTCGTTTGGTTTGAAGGTAATTACTCCGACTATGAAGAGAACTATAAAAAGAGAGTTGCTGATACAACTCCGGCAAGGATAAAATACAAGAGACTGGTGTAGGAAAGGCGGTTGTATAAGATTGCTTCGCTTCGCTCGCAATGACGGTGGTTAGTAAAATAAAAGACCGGAAAGAGCGTTAAGGACTTGCCCGGAGACAACGTTTAATGAAGTTATTAGGTTAAAAGGGCAATGGCATAAATAACAGATTGAAAAAAGTATAGAAAAAAATCCATTAACAGATTATCTGAATGAAAACTAAAAATATATCATTTTTTGTATCAATTCTTTTCATCATTTTATTGGCTGTCCGATCTTCATCCGGGGCAGTTGTCCCAAGAGATTCTTTGAATGTTCCTACATTTGGCAAAATCTATATTTATAACCGTACTACCACGCCTCAGAATGTAATTCTGATGATCTCCGGAGATGGCGGATGGAAATCGGGGGTTATTGG
>JBEKDR010000051.1:0-25493 GCA_050014255.1 Bacteroidales bacterium
CGTGTCGCGACACGTCCCTACGTGTTTTTATGAATATATTATACCAATTTAGGCGCCAGGTATCTGCCAGTGTATGATTCTTTGCATTTTGCCAGATCCTCAGGTTTCCCTTCAAAAACAACCCACCCGCCATTTTCACCACCTTCCGGCCCAAGATCAATAACCCAGTCGGAACTCTTTATTACCTCCTGATTGTGTTCAATCAGTATTACTGAATGTCCATGATCGACAAGGGCATTTATTGATTTGAGAAGTTTGTTTATATCATGAAAATGCAGACCTGTAGTCGGTTCGTCAAAAATAAATAATATATTCCCGTCAGTTCTTTCCTGACTAAGAAAATAAGCCAGCTTTACCCTTTGACTTTCACCCCCTGACAGGGTACTCGACGACTGTCCCATTTTGATATAACCTAGTCCTACATCTGAAAGTGGTTTCAGCTTTTCAATGATCCGCTTCTCATTTTTTCCCGGATGTGCATTGAAAAAATCAATTGCTTCATCTATGGTCAACTCAAGCATGTCATAAATATTTTTCCCATGATATCTCACCTCGAGTATTTCTTTTCTGAACCTCATTCCTTTGCAACTTTCGCATGTCAGTTCCACATCGGCCATAAACTGCATTTCAACCCTTATTATCCCTTCACCCTGGCACTCTTCACATCTTCCTCCTTCGATGTTAAATGAGAAATGTGAAGCTTTAAAGTTATTCTGTACCGAAGCCTGAAGTTCAGAAAACAGTTTGCGGATTTCATCATACGCTTTAAGGTAGGTAACCGGATTCGACCTGCTCGATCTTCCTATAGGATTCTGATCAACAAGCTCAATTCCCGTAAGCCCTGATATGTCACCTGTAATATCTCTGTACTGACCTGGTTTTAAATTGGTCCCGTTAATCCTGTCAGACAAGACTTTATATAATATGTCTGATACAAGGCTTGATTTTCCCGAACCGCTTACTCCGGTAACTGCAGTGATGGTGTGAAGGGGAAATTTGACATCGATTCCTTTCAGGTTATTCTCCCTGGCACCTTTGATTTCAATATAACTGTTCCATTTTCTTCTGGTTTTCGGAACCGGCACCATTAACCTGCCACTTAAATAACTGGCAGTAAGAGATTTATTTGCGCTGGAAAGATCGAGTCCCCCCTGATAAACTAACTCACCACCGAGTCTTCCTGCTTCCGGTCCCATATCAATTATTTCATCGGCAGCTCTGATGATCTCTTCCTCATGCTCTACTACCAGAACTGAATTGCCAAGGTCTCTTAGCTCTTTCAATACCCCGACCAGAAGGTTTGTATCTCGTGGATGAAGCCCGATGCTTGGTTCATCGAGGATGTACATAGAACCTACAAGATTACTGCCTAATGAGGTCGACAGGTTTATTCTCTGCGATTCCCCTCCTGATAATGATGAAGAGAGCCTGTCGAGTGTGAGATATGGCAGGCCGACATCAATCAGGAACTTAACTCGGACAGTTATCTCTTTAATCAGTCTTTCAGCAACTTTTGCATCTGTTTCGTTAAGCTCAAGCTCAGAAAAAACATTATACAACTTTTCTACAGGCATTGAAACCAGTTCCTGGATTGTTTTTCCAGATACCCTTACATATCCGGCCTCTTTACGTAATCTCGATCCTTTGCATTCGGGGCATATTGTTTTTCCGCGGTACCGGCTTAACAGAACCCTGTACTGAATTTTAAATTTTTTCTCCTCAAGATGCTGAAAAAACCTTGTTATCCCATAGAAATATTTATTCCCTTTCCATAAAAGCTCCTTCTGCCCGTCAGTAAGCTGATAAACCGGTTTATGTATCGGGAAATCAAATAATCCTGCATTGGCAACAAGTCTCTCTTTCCACTTTTTCATTGTTTCACCTTTCCAGCAGACAATCGCATCCTCATAAACAGAAAGGTTCTTATTTGGAATAACAAGATTTTCATCAATACCGATAATCTTACTGTATCCTTCACAAACAGGACAGGCACCTATAGGATTATTAAAACTGAATAAATATTCCGATGGCTCTTCAAAGAGGATACCATCCTCCTCAAATTTATTCGAGAAACTTTCCCTTTTGACACCTTTATTACCAGGTATGACAACCTGACAATATCCTTTACCAGTCTGGAAGGCTGTCTGAGCAGAGTCTGCAGCCCGGCTGAAACTATCTGCTGAATGATTAATAACAAGCCTGTCTATTACTATGTTTATCTGTTGCCCTGGCTTAAATTCATTTAAGGATTCCAACTCATCAGTTTTTATGACTTCACCAACGGACTCTATGCGGTTAAATCCCTGTTTTTCAAGGAATGAAAAATATTCAGGTATATTAATGTTTTGAGGTATCTCTGCGGCAGATGTAATAATTACTTTTGTTCCTTCAGGCAGACTTGAAAGAAAATCGACAATATCATCAACACTGTGTTTTTTGACTTCTTTCCCTGACATAGGTGAATAGGTCCTGCCTATCCTGGCAAACAGAAGCCGCAGATAATCATATATTTCTGTAGATGTTCCAACTGTGGAACGTGGATTTCGTGAATTTACTTTCTGCTCGATTGCAATGGCGGGAGGGATGCCGTTTATGAAATCTACTTCAGGCTTATTCATCCGGCCAAGGAACTGACGGGCATAGGAGGAGAGACTTTCAACGTACCTTCTCTGCCCTTCGGCATATATAGTGTCAAAAGCCAGAGATGACTTGCCTGAACCCGATACTCCGGTTATTACTACAAGTTTATTTCTGGGAATTTTAAGACTGATATTTTTCAGATTATGTACCCTTGCCCCCTTTATTTCAATACAACCCTCCATATCTGATACATTATTTTAGTGTTAAAATTCGGAAAAAATCAAAAGTAATACTTTCAAATCAAAAAAATTGTTTTCTTTGTATTTCGAATAGATACTAATTAAAAACAGACTGCCTATAGAATATCTCTACTCTAGTTAATTAAAAGAGAGAGTTATGAATAAAATGATTTCCGATTATGAGCTGATTATGAGGTTCATAAAAGGCGAGCAGTCATGTTTTGAAAAGTTAATCCACCGTCATAAGAACAAAGTTTTCGCATATATAAGCCTTTATATACGCGATACGGCTCTCGCTGAAGATATATTTCAGGATACCTTCCTTAAAGTCATTCAATCTGTTAAGGCTGGTAAATATTCCGATAACGGAAAATTTATTTCCTGGGTGATGCGTATTGCTCATAACCTTATAATTGACCATTTCCGCAGAATCAAGCAAATGAATACGATTTCGAACGACAACTACGAATCTGACCTTTTTAATTCAAAATCGTTTGCTGAAGACAATGTCGAAGATGATATGATAAAAAGACAGATTCAAAAAGATGTCAGGAAAATGATAAGCCATTTGCCTGATGACCAGAGAGAGGTAGTAATCCTTAGGCATTACGCCGGATTAAGTTTTAAGGAAATCGCTGATATAACAGATGTAAGTATAAATACAGCACTTGGCCGGATGAGATATGCTCTCATTAACATGAGGAGAATAATGGTTGAGAAAAATATCAGCCTGACTCTGAATTAAATCGAAATTGATTTGTATAAATAATTTATTAATTATGCAATAATATATATCGTGGGCCGTTTTTATATAAATTGAAAACATGAAGCCTATGGTATTAATTTCTACTCATTTTATCAGATTCCGGGATATCAGAGCTGAAGACATAGATCTTATAGAAGATGCTATGGGTTTAAACACTGAATTCTGTGATGTGATCGACCTACTCCGGCAGATAAATGCAATTCCGGAGAGAAGTTTGACAACGAGCCTGATAAAAAAGATCAGGAAAATAGTTTAAAAGTTCAAAAAGAACACAGGAATTAATTCCTGTGTTTTTTTTGCAAATTATAATTTAAAATAATATCTTTGTGATATTAATATAATATCATATTTATGAAAAAAGAATTTATTGTAAAACCCGTTTCGGGTTATTTAGCCGTACTGATGGCAATTTTGTTCATCGGCGGCGCAATTGCCGGATTCGCTAACGAAATAATCTGGCTTGGAGCAATTCTTACGGTGCTGTTTGTCTTTACAGTCATTGGATTCACAGTTGTGTATCCTAATGGATCGTGCGTAATGGTTTTATTTGGGGCATATAAGGGTACAATCAGGGAGAATGGATTCTTCTGGGTAAATCCTTTCTATATCAAAAGAATGATATCGCTGCGTGCCCGGAATTTTAACAGTGAACCTATAAAAGTAAATGACAAAATCGGTAATCCGATTAAAATTGGTCTGGTGCTTGTCTGGAGAGTTGAGGAAACATATAAGGCGGTATTTGATGTGGATGATTATCAGCATTTTGTATTAGTACAAAGCGATGCAGCTCTTCGTAAGCTGGCCGGATTATACCCTTATGATAACTTTGAGGACCACGAAGCCGTTATTGCCCTGAGAAGCGGGGGAGAAGAGGTAAACAATGAACTTGAAAAAGAGATAAGGGAAAGGCTGCAGATTTGTGGCATTGAGGTTATTGAAGCCAGGATAAACTATATTGCTTATGCCGAAGAGATTGCAAATGCAATGTTGAGAAGACAACAGGCTTCAGCAGTTGTATCCGCCCGGTTTAAAATTGTTGAAGGAGCAGTTTCAATGGTTGAGATGGCCCTCGAACAACTTTCCGTCAAAAAAATTGTAGATCTTGATGAGGAGAAGAAAGCTGCAATGGTAAGTAACCTGATGGTTGTTCTCTGCGGTGATAAAGATGCAACTCCAATTGTAAATACAGGAACTTTGCATTCATAATATGAGTGAAAAAAAACCATTTGTTCTCAGGATAGACTCAGAGAAACTGAAGGCTATGGAGAAATGGGCTGCCGATGAATTTCGAAGTACCAATGGTCAGATTGAATATATTCTTGACCAGGCTCTTCGAAAATCAGGCAGATGGAAATCAAGGTCAGAAAAAATTAAAAACGGGGAATGATGGACCAAATATTAAAATATACCTGCCCGAAATGTGGCAGTAAAGAGTACGAAACAGGTGAAATGTGGACAATCGGAAGCATTTGGACAAGAATGTTCGAAGTTCATAACAGGAGATTCACTTTTGTTTCATGTAAGATATGCCACTTCACGGAATTGTACAAAGTCCCAATGAAAAAAATCGGTGAGGTAATTAATTTTATGGCCAGGTAAAACTGGATTTCACTGGTTGATAAAGTAAACGGAATGGCAGGCGGCAACTCCTGCAGTTTCTGTTCTCAGACGACTTGGGCCAAGATGAACCGGCGAAAAACCCTTGCTGACTGCAGAATTAATTTCTTCTCTGCTGAAATCGCCTTCGGGTCCTATCAGAATTGTTGCATTCTGATTTTTAGAATATACATCTGAAACTTTACTTCTTTCGTTTAAATCATCACAGTGCGCGATCATCCTTATTCCGTTTAAATCCTTATTTATAAAATCCCTGAAACTGCCTGGTTCATTCAGGACAGTTTTGGTCGCTTTGAGTGATTGTTTCATTGCCGAGATTATAAGATTATTGACTCGTTCACTCTTTATTCCCGGTTTTTCAGTGTTTTTGCATATCAGGGGAGTAATCTCATCTATTCCTATCTCAACACTCTTTTCAATAAACCATTCAAATCGTTCAGGATTCTTTAATGGTGATATTGCAATGTGAAGCCAGTAATTTCTTTTTTCGAAATCCTTTATTTTCGATGTAATAACTATAATGCATTTATTTTGATCAGGTTCGCTGATGATTCCTGCATAAAGATTCCCTTTCCCGTCAATCAGCCTGACATCTGCACCTTTTGTCATCCTTAACACCCTGATTAAATGCTTTGACTCTCTTTTGTCAAGTGTGTAGGTATCACCGCTGATATCGGGTGCATAAAATATCTGCATTGGGATCAATTTGTACAAAAATATATAAATAGATTTAACCTTTGAGTGCCTTTGTGATCCCGATAATTATCGGGACCTTTGCGTTCCTTAGTGGTTAAATATTTTACCACAAAGGGCACAAAGGACTACACAAAGTAGCACAAAGTAACACAAAAGTTTGTTAGATATGAAGATAGGTCTTATTTCTGATACTCATGGATGGATTCATCCGAGACTTTTTGATCATTTTACAGAATGCGATGAAATATGGCATGCAGGTGATATTGGTAATATTGAAACAGCTGATAAACTTGCCGGTTTCAAGCCATTGAGAGCTGTTTATGGCAATATAGATAACAGCCTCATCAGATCAATCTATAGTGAGAATCTGATTTTCATGGCTGAAGAAACAAGGGTTTGGCTTACCCATATCGGTGGAGCTCCAGGGCACTATAACCGGAAAGTATTGACTGCAATAAGTAAAAATCCGCCTGATCTTTTTATTTGCGGACATTCGCATATAGCCAAGGTTATATATGATAAAAAAGCCGGATTTTTATATATGAATCCTGGTGCTGCAGGGTATAACGGAAATCATAGATTTATGACAGCAATCAGGTTTCAGATAGACGGGAAAAGCATCCATGATCTCGAAGTGATTGAACTTGGTGAGAGGGGCAAAATCATTTTACAGGACTATTAATATCTCCCTGATTATCTTCGCCTTTATTATCCGACATCCTCTGCAGAAATTTGGCAAGCCGGTCCTCAACTGAAATCATATATGTATAAGGAACTTTAATTGTCGATTCCGGATCTTTCCGGTCATTCAGTTTCGTTTTGGCAATAATTGTATTGTAATTGTTGTTTCCCGATTGTGTCATCATTACACCTTTGAAATATGAGAAATAATACCATGTTGATGCATCTGCTTTAAGGTAAATATCGAACATGTCGCCCGATCTTCTTCTCTGGATCTCAATATAGCCGTCTGCATAAAGATTTACAGGCTGTGGTCCTATAAATCCAATACCGATTTTACCGCTCGACCTGAAAGAAGATGTTGATTCATTCCAGAATAGTTTTACATCGTTGAGCAGAAGTTCGTATGTAAATTCTTTTGGAAGGTTCTTTGATGTGCCAAACAGATCCATTTCCTCCTTTAATTGCGATGCAACATTCACTCCCATAAGATCCTTCATACCCTTATTATTCAACTCCGTGTTCAGATTAACAGGTTTAAGGGATGGCATAAATCTAAACTCATCTGCCATAACCCTGAGCGCTTCAGCTGAAAAATGAAAATCCAGGGCAAGAATGGCATCAATATTAACTTTCCCGGAATCTATATCATGAATTACTTTGCCCGCAGCGGTCAATTTAACCAGGTCAAGTTTTGCACCCAGATTTATATTCCCTTCTCCCGACAGTATACAGTAGTTCTTATCAAATGCAATCATATTTCCCGGAAGAGTCTGATCAATCAGTTTTTCACGGGAAGCGATTAAGTATCTTCCTTTAGATTTATCATAGTAAAGCCAGCCGTTGGAATTCACCAGTGCAACATCAGTCCAGGATTTTTGTGCTGAAAGGAATGCCGGGTATATATGAATAGAATCAGTATTTATGAATGATCCTGAAAAAACAAGATTATCATTCATGTCTCTTGGCTTATCACCGACAGGGATCAAAACATTTTTTGGATCGATCTGCGATTTGAATTTTATTGAATAACTCTCGAGTGTTTTGCAGTTATGTAAAACTCCTGCCGCTCCTGTAAACATAAGATTGTCAGCCCTTGCTGAGAGTGCAACATCACCTGTAAAGGAGAATGCAGGATTTAAAAGGAATTTTTGAGATGCTGGTATAAAGCCTCTGGCATAGGTAGTCGATGTGTCGACTTCCAACACTGGAAAATTAATATGCTGGATCTCTTTATCTTCGCCTACATAATCATAAGTGGCACTACCTGTATATCTTTTGGTTGATTCAATATCAATTTTTGCATAATGCAATATATGCCTGTGGTTCAGAGCAATGATAGCGTTATCCATCTGCTGTATTTTGGCTCTCCGGTTAATTACTATTTTCCCGTTTTCAGGCTGAATAAGCGCATCAGCTATATGAATATAATTTATATTTTCCGCTTCAATATATT
Source organism: Bacteroidales bacterium (assembly GCA_050014255.1). Lineage (GTDB taxonomy): Bacteria > Bacteroidota > Bacteroidia > Bacteroidales > VadinHA17 > LD21. The sequence continues at coordinate 8,036 of JBEKDR010000051.1, forward strand.
CCTGGTCAAGGTGATAGCTTCCTTTCCATGATGAAAATGCTATAGTATCGGAAATACTATTTGTAGCAAAGAATGTTGGTTTATCAAGTTTGGCGAAGTCAAGCTTAAGGAGCTTATCAGTCGTTAAGAGCGGGGTGTTCGACTTTCCTTTTTGTTCCATACTCAGAACGCGGTTTTCCATATTGTATGTAAAATCAGTCATTGTACATATATATTGAATCTCAGGAAATTTTACGACTGACGAATCAGTATTCAATCTGAAATGTGACATTTTACTTTCAAAATTGATCTCAGTGTTGGCATTTTCAGCTATAAATGAGTATCCGTTTGTGGAAAGCGATTTCAGCGTATAATCAGCAGTATCGGCTTTTATTGCATTCGAAGCAAAACTGAAAAGATTTGAAGTGATTCTGGAATCGGTTAAATTAATTACTCCTGTTCCATGAAGTTTTTTCGGAGACAAACTTAAACTGCCATCAAGCGTTGTCCCGTTTTCAAACATATTAAATGCTTTGCCGGTTGCATTTGTTGCAATCCATTCATCTTTTTGAGTGAGCCATTTAATTGCAACATCCTGGCTATTAAGAACGGGGAATATTCCGGATGAGTCTTTTTCAGTAATGAATGTGGTAGCCCTCGTGATCATAGAATCGGGGAAGAATTTGAATTCATCGGAGACTGTTGTTGAGGTCAGATGCTTCATAGACCCACTCCCTGTAAGTCCCACGTTACTCATACTCAGTGAATTGTATAATTTACCTCTGCTGCCATAGACTTCGATTCCTTCAGGTGGTATTGTCATATTAAAACCCAATGAATTATTTTCCTGTATAACAAGATATTGCCTCATCGGTTTGAGAATATTTCCTCCAACAAATTCTCCCGAAAGTTTCATATCCTGGTTTGTATAATGATCTATATTTTCATAGGTGAAAGGATCAATTTTAAAATAGAAATCCTTTTGTTTGTAAACTCCTTCAAGCCCGGGTAGCTTATCATAGAATATATATGAGTTGGTTGTTGCATCGATGATCGGATACTGCTTCAGGCTTTTTAATCCGGATTTGTTATCCGGATTATCGATATACAATTGTGCAGTGCCTAACTCTATAACGTTGTCCACACTTTTAACAATTGTATTACCCAGCTTATCCTTCTTATCGGTTTCTACAGAGATTTTAATGGAATCGATTTTTTGCAGTCTGATCTTAAATGTATCATAACTGAAAGAAAACTTATGCCCGAAGATTGTAAAGAGACCTGCTTCAACTATACCGTCAAAACTAATTTCTCTGTTTTTTCCTATTTTCAGCTGTTTATTATATGGATAGATTGCAACCCTTTGTGAATCGCTCACCAGGAACCCCGATACTCCATTTATTGTGAGCCCGAATTTTTTCAGATCAAGGATAGCATTATCCGTTGGAGCTTTTGTTTCGCTGATTATTTTTATAATATCATAGTCCTTCTTTTTTGCATATGAATCAAGGAAATCCTTCGTTTTTTTCTTTATTGTGACTTCGTTATTAGTCCGATCGTAGAATATAAAACCTTTAGTGGCCATATCGATGCACATTCCTGTGACCGACTCCACAGGCTTGTCCAGCCATTTGGCAAATTCCTCCACAGGGAATGTTTCTGAATAATACCATTCTGCAAATTTTATAAGGCGGTTAAGAGGATGGTAGTTATCGAGTCCCATCAGTTGCAAAAAATAGTCTGAATTGAAAAATGAGGACGATTCAAATTTTGCCTGGCCCATAGAAGCCCCTCTGGCATGTGAAAGAACAATTTTCGATTCATTCATATTCCACGACAAATATTCAAAATACATGTCAAGGCTGTGAAAGGAATCAAAATAGGGACTTTTCGAGACAGGATTGCTGGTGCGGAAGAGATTCACCTGTCGGGTTGCATCAAAGTATGATAGCCCCAGGTTTGAATGGTAAATTGAATCTTTATCAAGATAAAGCGACATCGCAGCTTCCTGGCTGCTTAACCCGGTTTTGGAGAAGAGAAACTCTTTTGAACGGATTTTGAGATAAAGAGTATCATTTCTGAAAAGAGTGATTTTAGCGGGGAAAGCATTTTTACCTGTTCCCTTTACATTCGCACCTTCAAAAGTGAGTCCACCTTCATAATTTACCCCTTTATAGATATTTTTAATTTTAAATTCTTTTGCATAAGTCTCAAAACGGGGAAAATTAGCTTTATCCTTATTGGCAAAACTGATTGCCTGGTCGGCAAGCAATCCGGATACCGGTTCTTTAAAATAAGTGTTATGCGTGAGCCTTGCAGAATCGACAGCGAAACTGCTTTTAGTCATATTAATTGAATAATCAGTGAGTTCGGCAAAAACATCTTTGCGGGAATATCCTGCTTTTTCCCAGGTGACGACACCTTTGGTACCTATAAATTGTTGTAGTTCAGGATAGTATTTTCCGGTGACGTTGTATATTTCTGTACTATCATTTTGCTTGTAACAGGTTAATGTAGCATCTGAAATGTTAACATAAGCGGCAGTATCGTACAAAAATTTAAGCAAACTGTTTTTTACTTTCCATTTAATACTTCCCGATTCTGACAGCACATTCTCTTTAACCATCAGGTTGCTATTCTTGAAATATTTGTCGATATTGTCATTTGTAAATGTCTGATTGAATGACATCTCACTTAATCCTTTAAACCAGTTCGTGAAAAAAATATTATCGCGTTTATACTCGATGAAATTATTAAGTGTCACAAGAAAATCAATGAAGTGAGGGACAGGTCTCATTTGCCTTGACGAGAGCTGGCTCGAAATATTTATTATCTTATCCATTGTTTCAGTGCTGAAAGCAGAACTGTCCCATCTGGAAAGAAATCTATTAAGGTTAGCAAGCTGATCGGCGTTAAGATTTGGTCCCATAAAGGTTGTCAGTTCCGTTCTGAACTTTGAACGATCTCCTGAAAATACCCATTTAGGCTGGGAATGTAATATTCCAGTTGATAACAAGAGGATTAACTGAATAAGAATTGCCAGCCTGTTTATCATGAACATAATCTTTATTTAACTTTTTTGCCTCTGCCCCTATCTTTTTGCCTCCAACCCCCCTAAAGGAAGGCTAACTTACTGTGTTTTAAGTGATTATCGTGAATAACCGAATTAGTCCCCCTTTAGGGGGATGTCCCGCTACAGCGGGACAGGGGGTAATCCTAAATTGCCTCCACGATTGCCGTGAAATCCTCTTTCTTAAGAGAAGCACCTCCGATCAATCCGCCATCCACATCAGGTTTAGAAAAGATTTCGGCTGCATTTGATGGTTTACAGCTTCCACCATAAAGAATCGGAAGTTTTTTAGCACAATCGTTGCCATATTTTTCTTTGACCAGATCGCGTATATATTTATGCATCTCCTGAGCCTGATCAGGTGTAGCTGTCAATCCGGTGCCGATAGCCCATACGGGTTCATAGGCAACCACAATCATATCCATCTGTTCGGCGGTCAGACTGAATAATCCTTCCTCCAATTGTCTTCTGACGATAAGAAAATGTTGTCCTGCTTCCCTTTCTTTTAATATTTCTCCAATGCAGAATATAACCTTCAATCCGCTGTTTATAGCGAGCAGCGTTTTCTTATTCAGAAGCTTATCATCCTCGTCATAATAAGATCTTCTTTCAGAATGCCCTATTATAACATATTGAGCACCTGTACTTTTTATCATCCATGCTGAAACTTCACCGGTATATGCTCCGGATGCTTCAGCTGCACAGTTTTGAGCGCCAAGAGCAACCTTGCCGTGTTTAAGAATTTCAGCCATACCGGCCAGATGTATGAACGGCGGACACAAAATAACAAGGGCTTTTTCCGAAGGGCTCTCCTTAAAATACTTATCAATTGACACTGCGAACTTCAGTCCTTCTGCCAGATCCATATTCATTTTCCAGTTTCCGGCAACAATCTTTTTTCTCATAAAAATCAAAGTTTAAAGTAAATTATTATCTTAATTTGTGCACTTTTTTAAGTGGATATTACTAACCCCCTTTCCTGTTTCCCCCAGGGGGGAAATGATTTTACCCCTTCCCCCCTGGGGGAAGGTTGGGAAGGGGGTAAAAAACTATAGTAAAGAAATAACTTTGTTATAATTAAAAAAACTAAAATCATTTAATACTTAAATTTACATAATTATTCAATATTAGTTGTTTTTAGATTCTTTGAGAACCATGTTTCATTGGGTACATTTGCCCACGACCATTTGTCGATAATTGTTCCATTTTTAAGCAAAATATATCCCGGGTTTGACCGTACCATGGTTTTTAACGTCGTCTCATCAGCAGAACAGAATGTAAGTCCATTCTCAAAACTTTTTACCTCCTCTGTTCCGGAAGAAGTCAGGATATAGAAGTTGATGCCGTTCGTCCTGCAATAATTGCCAATTCTGAATCCTTCCGATAAATGGTTTTTTCCAGCTTCTTCAAGTTTTTTGGAGATCATGAAAACAGTATACCCCCGGAAGTTTAATATTTGTTGAGTAAGATCTTCTCCGTTCACGGAGCCAATTACGAAATCGTGTATAGGAGGTTTATATCCTCTTTTTATAAGAACCGATTTCTGATCAACAAACTTCCACGTTGAATCATTGGCAGGATAGTTATTAAGATCGAAATCCTTTTTGACTCCGTTTTTTTCATATATAAAAGTTGTCCGGTATTCATCTACAGGAACACCTTCCGGAATAACCATCTTATCAGCAATTTTTACACCCGTTTTATACGGCAGAAAATCGATAACAGGAAGATACTTTAAGTTGAAGAGTGAAAAAATAATAAAAAGTATGATGACTATTGATATTATTATCCATTCTATAGTCTGGCTAAAGAGTTTTTTAATCTGATCTCTGCCTTTGTAAAGGGCTATCAATAAGGATAATAGTACGATGTTTTTTCCGAATGTCTGCCAGTTTGTAAGATGGGCTGCATCGCCAAAGCATCCGCAATCTGAAACAGGATTTGTAAGAGCAAGAATGAAGGTGACAGGAGTAAATATTAGCAGAAGTATCAGAACCCCCAAAATACCTGTTTTCTGCCTCAAACCTGTTAGTACAGAGAAACCTGAAATGAATTCAGCTGTGCACAAAATGATTGCCAGTATCAGGCAAAATGAGTTTAGAAACCCAAGATTAAAAGCCTGGAAATAATCATGAAATTTGTATGCAGAACCAAGGGGATCAATAGCTTTTACTAATCCTGAGAAAACAAAAACAAGGCCAATGATTATCCTGCTTATAATCCTTAATATCTTCATTTCAGATCAGCTTCCTTTCCTTGAAAACTTTTATAATCAGGTTGAATATTTCGGAAGGAGGAAGCATAGTACCGTTACTGTCACTGCAGTCAATAACTGCAAGACGGTCATCTGATTCTGAAACTCTCAGATAAATATCCCTTACCTTTTTCTGAAATACCATATTTTCTTCGTGTATATCGCTGGTTCCATTGAGATAATTCCGGTCATTGCCGGTTCTTGTCCCAGTTAAATTATTTTCAGCAAAAGCAAAAGGCACATCAAGGAAAACATTAAGATCGGGCTTAGGTATTGCGAAATGGCTAAACTCGAGTGTCAATATCCATTTCATAAGTTTATCCTGGTTTGATACATCGTGCAACTTGGCACACTGGTAAGCTATATTGGAATAGGTGTATCTGTCGAGCAGAACAATTTTGTCTTCTGATAGCCAATTGCTTATTAACCATGAAGCATCTTTTCTGTCACCCGCATAAAGCATTGCCACAAGGTATGGATCGACATCATTCAGTGAGCCAAATTCTCCTCTTAAGAACCTTGCAATAAGTTCACCGAAGTAAGGGGCTTCTGTCCTTGGAAAGTGCAGATATTCACATTTATATCCTTTATTTGAAAAAAAATCTCTTAATAATTTAATCTGCGTTGATTTTCCCGCTCCATCAACCCCTTCGATAACAAAAAGCTTCTTCATTTAGTTGATTTCATTCAGTACAAATGTAATAACCACGGGGCAAAGATGGAAATGAATGGAGGGTTTAAATAATAATTTCATTAATTTCGGCTATTCTTTTTAACTATGCAACAGGATAAACCACGCTATATTAACACAGGAGGCAAGCTGCTTGACCTTGAGATCCCCAGAGTGATGGGAATATTAAATATTACTCCCGACTCTTTCTATAAAGGGAGTCGTTATAACACAGATAAAGAGATACTTAGTGCAGCAACGCAAATGTCGGAGGATGGTGCGGATATTCTTGATATCGGGGGATACTCGTCGCGTCCGGGGGCAAAAGATATTACTATGGAAGAGGAGGGAGACCGTGTTTTAAAGGCCATAAAACTGGTGAACCGTGAACTCCCGGAGGCAATTATTTCGGTTGATACTTTCAGGTCGGATATTGCCAGGGAGGCAGTTGTTGAATACGGAGCTAATATGATAAATGATATCTCAGGAGGTGATGGTGATAACCAAATGTTTTCTGTTGTTGAGAAGCTGAATGTTCCATACATCCTGATGCATATGAAGGGTGATCCGAGAACTATGCAGAATAAACCGGTTTATGACGATATTGTTGCTGATATCCTGAAATGGTTCGGAGAAAGGATCTATAAGCTAAAGTCAGCCGGGTTGAAGGATATAATAATTGACCCAGGATTCGGATTCGGGAAGACAATCGAACATAATTTTGAACTTCTCAGGAGACTCGGTGACTTTTCAATAACCGGATTACCGGTTATCGTTGGTATCTCCCGAAAATCAATGATCTGGAAAACTCTTGATATTTCAGCTGAAGATGCTCTTACCGGGACAACTGCTTTGAATGCAATAGCCCTTTTTAATGGAGTTGATATTCTGCGTGTTCACGATGTTAAGGAGGCAGTGCAGACTGTAAGGTTGATAAGCAAATTAAGATAAAAGACAATCCACCTTCGCTACAACCTTCGCTAAAGCTTCGGTTGTCAAAGAAAGCTACGGTGGACGAAGAAAGTAAAAAGACAAAAGTAAAGGAAGTTGCTTGTTGCTGGTTACTGGTTACTGGTTACTGGTTAAAGAACCCAGCAACGAGCAACAAGCAACAAGCAACAAGTAACCAGTAACCAGCAACCAGAAACCATATAAAGATCCTATGCCATTTCATATTACCATACTTGATATAATAGATATAGTTCTTGTTGCAACAGTACTATTCCAGTTATACAGATTAATAAGAGGAACAGCAGCCTTGAGTATCTTCATAGGTATATTTCTTATATACCTTTTCTGGCTTATTGTAAAAGCACTTAATATGGAGCTAATAAGTGCATTGCTTGGCCAGGTTATAGGCGTTGGTGTTATAGCTCTTATAATTGTTTTTCAACAAGAGGTAAGGAGGTTTTTACTTGTGATCGGAAACAAGTACCTCACACGAAGCAGGTTTTCATTCAGCAGGATATTCTCTCTGGTTACAAATGAGCCCGGAAGTCCCAGGGAGGCTGAGGAAATAGTTAAAGCCTGCGAAAGACTGGCCTCAAAGAAAACCGGAGCTCTGTTAGTAATTGGCAGAAAAAGCAGTCTTGATCTCTTTTCTGAAGGAGGTGAAATACTTAAAGCTCGGATCAGTGCAGAGTTGCTTGAAACAATTTTTTTCAAAAATACTCCTTTGCATGACGGAGCTGTTTTAATTGAATCGGGCTTGATCCTTGCTGCAAGATGTCCCCTGCCAACTACTGACCAGGTTACATTGCCACCCCACTATGGGATGCGTCACCGCGCTGCAATTGGGATGTCGGAACACTCAGATGCGCTTATCGTTGTCATCTCCGAAGAATCGGGTTATATTTCAGTTGTTGATACCGGAGAGATCAGGGAAAACATAACTCCGAATGAGCTCAGGAATATCCTGCTGATGGAGAAGGTGTGGTAACCCGGTATGCGGTTCGAGGTTTGCGGTTCGCGGCTTACGGCTTTTTTTTGCCCCATACCGCATACCGCACACCACACACCACACACCCATTTAGATTTAATCATTATTGCTTGATATTTATCATTTTAAGCTGTAAATTTGATATAAAATGAGTCTGTCTGAAAAAACTAAATCTATGAGATCTAAATTCCTTAGGCTTAACACCCACGATTTTGTAAAAGGTTTGATAGTAGTTATATTTTGCACATTTATAACCGGATTTTATCAGCTTATTGCCAATGGAGGTGTTATTAACTGGATAACTATCAAGCCGGTAGTTATTGCTGCAATTGGCTCGGGAGTATCTTATCTTACTAAGAACCTGCTGACCAATTCAAAAGGGCAGTTCATGAAGAGAGAGAGATAGCCTCACCCCCTCCCGTCCCCCGCTCCCAGGAGAGCGGGGGAGGCTGGTTCATACAGATATTTCCTGATTTGTCTGATTACTAGTTCCTTATTGCTAAGAACTTCTTCGTTAGTAAACCTGATTATTTTTATTCCAAATTGTTCCAGGTGACCTGTTCTGCCGTCATCATGCTCTCTTGCTTCCTCCGTTTCATGGATTTCACCATCAACTTCAATAACTAGTTTCAATCTATGACAGTACAAGTCAGCTATGTAAAAATCTATCGGATGTTGTCTTCTAAAAACATATCCTTCTGACCTGAATTTTTTAATGTGTCTCCAGAGTATTTTCTCTGCCTCTGTAGGATTTTTCCGCATTCTATCCGCCATCCTGAACAGGTCAGGTTTGGCACCGAAATACATTTCCCTGGTTATGGATCTACCCAAATAGGCCATAAAATTTCGTAAATATGTACAAACTAAGTCCCTCCCACTTGGGGGAGGGATTTAGGGAGAGGCTCTTGAAAATGCAAATCCATATATCCCGCGAAGTTTTGGGAGAGGCCTTAAAAACTATATCTCATCAGGCTCTCAGCATCCTTAATATAAATGCTGTTCCCCGAGATTACAGGATATCCGTAGATTGCCGTATCGGAGACTTTATATTTAACCACTTCAGTATATGTTTTACCATCAGGTTTAAGAACTATCAGGTTATCGGTGCTTGTCAGACCAATAATGACCGATCCGCAATCCACAATCGTTGAAAAGTCGCTGCTGACTGCATTATCAATCCATGCTGTTTGACCTGTGGATGCACTCAGGCAGTAAATTCTTTTCTGGTCGGTGAAACCATAAAGGAATCCATCTTTAAGGATCGGGGTATTCCATTTTGCGCCAACCTCTTTATTGCTCCACAGTTCTTTAGTAACATATTCATTACCTGATTTTTCTACTTTAATTGCTTTCATTCCTGTACCCTGTCCGGTGTAATAAATTGTTTGTCCGTCAATATACGGACTGACGCAGTTATAATACCTCTGCTGGACAGGAGTTGCAATCTGCCAGAGCAGTTTCCCGTCAGTCAGGCTAAGAGCCATAATATTTTTTTCGGTTATCGCAATCAGAAGTTTCTTCCCTTCAAGTGTCATAACCGATGGAGATGAATAGGAAGGACCCTCACCTGACCATTTCCATTTCTCATTGCCTGAATTCAGGTCATAGGCAACCACCTGTCCATCATCCTTTTTCCCGATATGGATAATGCATAATCCGTCGGTGATGAGCGGAGATGTTCCGGTAAAGAAAGCCGGAAAAGCATTTGAAGGATTATCTTTTCTCCAGAGAAGTTTCCCGGTTGCTGCATCGAGGCATGATAGTATGCCTGAGGCTCCGAAAGTCACTACCTTTCCATTTGAAACTGCAGGCGTACCTCTCGGACCCGGATGTTGCGAAGCCGATGGACCTGTAACAGCCATGGCAGCATAAGTGGTTTTCCAAAGCTCTTTGCCTGTTGCAGCATCGAGACAAAGTATTACCTCCTGATCAGCCTGCCTGGTATTCAGATATATTTTGTTTCCTGCTAGTACAGGTGTTGCATCACTAAAACCTACTGATACTTTCCATACCTGTTTTAGTTCAGCCGGCCATGCAGACGGAGCTTTAAATCCTGTTACCTTGCCGTCACGGTTCATTCCGCGCCATTGCGGCCAGTCCTGTGAATAGACGTTTACAGTACCGATAATAATCAGTACAGCCGTTACTCCGATTATAAGATTTACTTTTTTCATGGTAATATTATTAATATTATGATGCTTCCCGTAAAATTAATTCATAAATATTGGAAATCAAATTTTAATTATAGACCAAAAAGATCTGATCAATAGTTAATCGGTATTTCATATCGGGAAAATCCCTGTCAGGTCCTGAAAAAAGCTTAAATTGCAGTCAGGCCTTCTTAATTCAATTATTTATCAGATGGCAGAAAGCGAAACACATTACCGGACTTTGTATGAACAAAGTTTTGATGCCATATTTCTTACTGGTCCTGACGGAAACATTTATTCGGCCAATCCTGCTGCCTGTAAGATGTTCCAGCGGACTGAGGAAGACATTTGTAAAATAGGCAGGAACGGGCTGGTGGATATCAACGATCCGAGATTGCCTTCATTACTTGAAGAAAGAAAACGAATCGGCAGAGCCTCCGGGGAGCTAACAATGATAAGAAAAGACGGGACAAAATTTGAGGTTGAATTATCCTCTTCAGTTTTTAGGGATATTGGCGGCCAGCTCAGAACAAGCATGGTTATCCGTGATATAACAGACCGAAAGCGGGTAGAAAAAGAAATTATAGAATCCAGAGAACTTTTCCAGAAAACTTTTGAGTTAAGTCTGATACCGAATGCTTTGTCGAAACTTCAGGGAAGAATAGTCGTAAATGTAAATACTGCATTTGAAAACCTGTTCGGTTACACACGGTCTGAGCTAATCGGGAAACCAATTACAGATTTTGATCTGTGGGAGAAAGCTGAAGTGAGGAATCTAGCCTTTGAAATTCTGATAAAACAAGGCGAACTCCTGAATTATGAATTTTCGTTCAAAACAAAATCAGGTAAGACCGGTTTTGGAATCATTTATGCTTACATCATAGAGCTTCGTGGCGAAAAGTACAACTTAATAAAAATTGTAGATATCACCGAGCGCAAGCTGGTGGAAAAGGAACTGGCAAAAAGTGAAGAATTCTTACGACGGGCCGAACAGGTCGCCCATGTGGGATATTGGTCCAGGGATATTTTATCAGGTGAAATTGAATGCTCTGATGAAACTTATAGAATCTTCGGACTCGAACCGCAGGCAGAGAAAATGAATCTTAAAAAGCTGTCCGGGCACATTCATCCGGAAGATCGCCTGAAAGTAGCCACAGCGATTCAGGATGCTGTTGCATTTATCAAACCTTATGACCAAGAATATCGCACTCTCAGACCTGATGGTACAGTCCGGTGGGTGCATAGCAAGGGCGATGTCAGTATCGACAAAGAGGGTCACCCATTTCAAATGTTTGGTGTTATTCTCGATATCACCGAGCGCAAACATACAGAAGAAGAGTTACACGAAGGCGAACTTCAACTTGAATCTGCACTTAAAGCTTCCGACACCGGTTTGTGGGATTGGGATCTTAAAACAAATAAAGTTTTTTTCTCTCCCGAATGGGAAAAACAGATCGGTTATGAAGAGCATGAAATATCAAATGATTTTTCAGAATGGCAGAACCGCGTTCATCCCGATGATTTCGATCGGGCTTTATCAACAGTACAAAAATTTATTGAAAGTCCTTATCCAAATTTTGAAAATGAATTTCGATTCCGACATAAAGATGGAAGCTATCGTTGGATACTTGCAAAGGCATCGATCATATTTGACCAACAAGGAAAGCCCTGGAGGATGCTCGGTTCCCATTTGGATATAACCGAGCGCAGGAAGGCAGAAGAAGAACTCAGAAACTCTAAGGAATTGCTGGAATCTCTTAGCAGGCGCCTCATCAATATCCGTGAGGAAGAGAGAGCGATGATAGCCATGAACCTTCATGACGATATTGGGCAAAAACTCACCGCACTTAACCTTAATATAACCTGGCTTAAGAGTAGGATAGGCGTTCAGTCAAAAGTGGTAAAGGAAAAACTGGAAGAAATGAATCTGATGATAAAGGAAACTATTGATGGAGTACAGGATTTCTCATCAAACCTCCGGCCTGCAATTTTATTTGATCTTGGACCGGCTGCAGCTTTCGACTCATTTTTGAAAAAATTCGAAAAACAGTCCGGCATAAAATGTCATTTTTATCATGAATCCGAAGTGTCTGAAATTGAAAATGAGATCTCAATAATGCTTTATAGAATACTCCAGGAATCTATGACAAATATTGCGCGGCACTCCGGAGCAACAACTGCTGAAGTTACTCTCCGAACAGTTAAGAACAGAATTGAATTAGTAATTAAGGATAATGGAGTAGGAATTGATATTGCCAAAACTGGCTCTACGGAATCTATGGGAATAGCAGGTATTAAAGAAAGAGTCAAAATGTTAAATGGCAAAGTATTGATAAAGGGCGAAAAAAACCATGGTACAACTATCAGAGTAACAGTTCCGATAAAAAATGTCAGCAATTATGATTAAAGTACTGATTACTGATGATCATCCCGTTGTCAGACGGGGAATAAAACAGATCCTTGAGGATGATGAAAGGATAGGTCTGATCCATGAAGCTTCTGACGGAAAGGAACTGATTGGTAGGCTGATGAAGCAGGAATATGATGTTGTATTGCTTGATATATCACTTCCTGGTCGTAGCGGACTTGAACTGATCAGCCAGGTAAAAAAGATACAGCCATCTGCTGCAGTTTTGATACTTAGCATCCATTCCGAAGAGATGTACGCTATTAAGGCTTTAAAATCAGGAGCTTTGGGATATCTTACAAAATCCAGCGCCCCTGACGATCTTATCCGGGCCATTATTAAAGTGTCAGGAGGTCAGAGATATATAAGTTCTTCCCTTGCAGATAATCTTGCTGATAGTGCGGTTACGAACGGCAGCAAGCCTCTTCATGCCTTACTTTCAGCACGCGAAATGGAAGTATTGGTCCTGTTTTCTGAAGGTAAAACTGTGGCTCAGATTGCTTTAGAATTGTCACTCAGTCCAAAAACCATAAGCACATACAGGAAACGGTTACTGGATAAGCTTAAGCTTCATTCGACAGCTGACCTTATCAGATATTCTATATTGGAAAGTTTGAAAGAGAAGTCTTGAGGTCTTGCCTTTCGGGCTGTCTTAATCACTCGATTCAATTGTCTATATGTCAATTCCAGCATGACTTTGAGGACTGAAATTAACAACAGACAGGGCATAACCCGTTGTTGTAGTCCAAACACCTACACAAATACTAGTCTTTTACCTATAACCAGTTGCCCGACAAATGCTTAACTTGTAAAAACTGATATTTGGAATGTTTTTTTATTACCTGATTGGGAGTATTATTCTTTTCATTTAAACTCGAAATATGAAGATCGTGAAGAAAAGCAATACATCAAAAAGTCTGAATGAGTCAGAAATTGCCCTCAAAGAATCCGAACAGATGTATCGCACAACCATGATGAGTGTGGGAGACGGTGTGATTACTACTGATACTGAAGGAGAAGTAAAATTGATGAATCCGGTAGCTGAAGAGTTAACCGGATGGAAGCAGGAGGAAGCCCACGGGAAATCTCTGGAAGAAATATTTCCTATTATCAACGAAGATACCCGCCAGAATGTTGAAAACCCTGTGCGTCGTGTTATGCGCGAGGGGAAAGTGGCAGGTCTTGCCAACCATTCAGTTCTCATAGCCAAAGACGGCACCGAGCATCCCATAACTGACAGCGGAGCCCCAATCCGTAATGAAAAGGACGAGATTACCGGGGTAGTGCTGGTCTTTCGTGATCAGACGCTGGAGCGCATAGCACAAAAGGCTTTACAGGAAAGTGAAGTAAAGTACCGGACACTCTTTGAAAACGCGCAGGTTGGTATGTATCGCTCGAAGCTTGATGGTACAGCGATACTTGCAGTGAACCGAAAACTCGCCGAGATTTTTGGTAGTAACGAGAAAGAGATGCTTGACAATCCAGCTACCATACGCTGGGCAGATCCCAACGCACGTGGCAGAATGGTGGAAAAGCTTAAGCAGAGTGGTTTCCTGCATGACTATGAGATAGACATACTTACAAAAAGTGAAGAGATCCGCAATCTTTCAATCTCTGTTCATCTCTATCCGGAACTAGGATATCTTGAGGGGTCTGCAATTGACATCACAGGGCGCAAAGAGGCAGAGGAACAGATTAGACGCTTAAACGAGGAGCTTGAAGAAATAGTAAAACAACGTACAGCCCAATTACAGGATACGCTGGAACTTAATCAAAAAATCATTAACTCATCTTCACTGGGTATTTTCGCCTGTAAAGAGGAAGGACCCTGTATAATAGCAAATCCGGCTGTTGCAAGAATATCCGGTGCATCAGTTGATGAAATGCTGAAAATCAATTTTCGCGAACTTGATTCCTGGAAAAAGAACGGTTTGTTCCAGAAAGCTGAAACTGCATTACGAACCAAGGAAGTACAAACAGCTGAAATTCATTTAACTACGAGTTTTGGAAGAGACGCCTGGATATTTTACTATTTTACAACATTCAGAAGCGGCGGTAAATTACATTTTCTGATGATCGTGGAAGACATTACAGAACGGAAGCTGGACGAAAATGAGCTGAAGAAGTACCGGGATCATCTGGAGGAACTCATTAAGGAGCGAACCACTGAGCTGATCCGAAGCCGTGAGCTCCTGGTGGAGGCACAAACAATGGCACATATGGGAAGCTGGGAATTTAATATCGTCAAAGATGAGATATCAGGCTCGGAAGAGTTCTATCGGTTATTCGGAGTAAGTAAGGAGCAGATCGCTCATTACCAGCAATTTGTAAGTTTGCTTCACAAAGACGACAGGGAGCGTGTACAAAAGGACGTAGAAGAATCAATTGAATGGAGCAAACCTTATGACACAGACTACCGCATCGTGTTGTCCGATAGTAAAGTGCGCCACATCAATGCGCGGGGTCAGGTATTTGTTGATGATACTGGTAAACCTCTGAGGATGATGGGTACCTGTATGGATATAACAGAGCGCAAACTGACAGAAGAAGAAATACGCAAACTCAACACCGAACTTGAGGACCGTGTAGCAAAACGAACCTCTCAGTTGGAAGCATCTAACAAGGAACTCGAAGCATTCAGTTATTCGGTATCCCACGACCTTAGAGCACCCTTGCGCCATGTAAGCGGATACGTGGAATTGCTCAACAAACGTTTTCATACAGAGTTGCCCGAAAAGGGTCAGCATTATCTGAATTCAATTGCTGATTCTGTTCGTCTCATGGGAGTGCTGATTGACGACCTGCTGCAATTTTCCAGAACTGGTCGTATGGAGTTGCGCGAATCGGATTTTGATATGAATGAAATTGTTAAAGAGGTTATAGAATCGTTAGTTAAAGATAATCCTGATCGTAAAATTGAATGGGTACTTGGAAAATTACCTTCCATATATGGTGATGAAGCTTTGCTACGGCTTGTATGGATGAATCTGCTGAGCAATGCTGTAAAGTTCACACGCACCGGAAAACAAACAAGGATCGAGATTGGAGTCAAAAAAGAGAAAAAAGAGTTAGTATTCTTTGTGCGCGACAATGGAGTAGGTTTTGATATGCAATATGCTCAAAAGCTTTTCGGAGTTTTCCAGCGACTGCATCCTGCTGAAGAATTTGAAGGAACAGGAGTTGGCCTGGCAAATGTGCGGAGGATTGTATTGCGACATGGAGGACGTACATGGGCTGAAGCCGAACACAACAATGGAGCCATATTCTATTTTTCAATACCAAAAAAATAAGGAGGTAATACAATGTTAAAACTAAGAACAATTCTTTTTGCAGAAGACAATCCGAAGGATGTTGAATTGACACTTGAGGCACTAAGCGACCATAATCTGGCCAACAATGTTATTGTGGTGAGAGACGGGGTGGAAACTATGGATTATCTGCGTTCTGAAGGAAATTACAAACAACGCAAACCGGGGAATCCTGCAGTATTATTGCTCGATATCAAAATGCCACGTATGGATGGTCTGGAAGTTCTTAAAGCCATTCGAAGCGATGCCAGGTTGAAAACACTTCCGGTGGTTATTCTTACTTCATCGCGTGAGGAGCAGGATTTGATTAAAAGTTATGAGCTAGGAGTGAATGCCTATGTCGTAAAGCCTGTCGATTTCAAAGAATTTATCGAAGCTGTTAAGCAATTAGGCGTCTTTTGGGCTGTCATTAATGAAGTACCACTGGAGAACAAATTATAATATGAAATAATAATATGGGATGAATGAGGTTTTAAATGTGCTTTGTCTTGAGGACTCACAACAGGATACCGAAATTATTCGTGAGCTGCTTATTGACGCAGGCTATAATTTAAACATGGATTGTACTGCGTTTGAAAATGAATTTGTTTCATTTCTTCGGAGCCGCGAGTATGACATTATTTTATCCGATTTCAAATTATCAGGATTCGATGGTTTTACAGCGTTGCGATGGTCTGTGGAAATCTGTCCAAATGTTCCTTTTATTTGTGTTTCAGGTTCTATCGGAGAAGATGCTGCAGTTGAACTGCTAAAAAAAGGAGCTGTTGATTATATATTAAAAGACAGGCTTATACGGCTTCCTTCAGCCATACAAAGAGCTGTTAAGGAAGCAAATGAGAAGAAATCACTATTGAAGACAGAACAGGCTCTTCATGAAAGTGAGGAACGCTTCCGTTCATTATTTGAAAATAGCACTGTCGGGATTTACAGAACAACTCCTGATGGCAAAATACTTTTAGCTAATCCTGCACTTGTAAAATTTCTGGGTTTCTCATCTTTTGAAGAGCTGTCAGCCAGAAATCTGGAGGAAGAGGGATTTGAACCCTCGTATATTAGGTCTCATTTTACAGATATTATGAAAAGAGAAGGTGAGGTTCACGGGCTGGAAGCGGGATGGGCCAGAACTGACGGAACAACATTGTTTGTAAGCGAAAGCGCACAGGCTATACGTGACGAGGAAGGAAAAATACTTTATTATGATGGTATTATAGAAGATATTACAATTCGTAAACTCGCTGAGGAAGCTTTACGCGAAAGTGAGGACAAATTTAAATATGTTTTCGATCATTCGGTTATCGGGAAATCGATTACCCTTCCTTCCGGTGAAATTAATGTTAACAAAGCTTTTTGTGAAATGCTGGGGTATGAGCCCAGAGAGCTCAAAAAAATAAAATGGGCAGATATTTCTCATCCTGATGATATTGAATTGACCAATAAAGCCCTGGGTCTGATTCTTTCAGGTGAAAAAGATTCTGCACGTTTCATCAAGAGATATATCCATAAGAATGGTTCTGTGGTTTGGGCAGATGTAGGAACATCTCTGCGTCGGGATGGACAAGGGAAACCTCTGTACTTCATGACAACTGCAAATGACATAACTGAACGCAAACGTGCTGAGGAAGAAATCATTAAGCTTAATAAAGACCTGGAGCAACGCGTGATTCAGCGTACGGCTCAACTC
>JBEKDR010000052.1:0-25028 GCA_050014255.1 Bacteroidales bacterium
TGTTGGACGGAACCTCGCATACAGGAGGTCAGTTTTTTTCATGAACAAAGGTTTTGGCTCATATAACCATGTTATATCAGGTGATGATGACCTGCTCGTAAATTCCCTTGCTACAGGAAAGAATACATCAGTAGAGTTCAGAACGGGAACTCATACCAGGTCGGTCCCAAGCTCCGGTATTAATGAATGGATTACCCAGAAGAGAAGACATTTTACTACTGCTCCGTTTTACAAATTCAGAGATAAACTCTTTTTAATAGCTGAACCATTGACAAGAATGCTTTTTTACGCGTCATTCGCTATACAACTAATCTTCATTTTTCTCTGGCCCTGGGTTTTAGCTGTTTTTGGGCTTAGGTTAATGACCCAAATTATTGTTTACAATCTTGTTCAGAAGAAGTTGAATGAACCTGGATTATTAGCTTATTTAATATTTTTCGATATTTTTTCACCTTTGATCAACAGCGTTATATTTTTAAGTAATACCCGCAGCATATCAGGCAAAAACAAATGGAAATAGTTAATGAATTATCGGAAAAAGCCAAAGGCGATCTTTTACTTGTTGAAGCAGCAAAGAAGGGAAATGAAAAAGCTTTTGCCAGCCTGATGAACCGCTACAGGGATTCCATTTATTATATGCTTCTTAAAATGGTGAATAATGCATCTGACGCTGAAGACCTTACTATTGAAGCTTTTGGAAAAGCTTTCAGGAGCATTGATTCATATACTCCTAAATTCGCCTTTAGTACATGGCTTTTTAAAATTGCCACAAACAACTGTGTTGATTTCATACGAAAGAAACAACTCTCTCCTACACCGTTCGATCATCTGCAGGATAATCTGGAAAATGTTACCGTAAATATTCAGTCAGACTTGCCCGATCCTGAAGAGTCATTAATTAATCACCAGAAGATAGCGGCCCTTAAAGATATAGTAAACCAGCTGAAGCCAAGATATAAGTCACTGATAGAGCTCCGTTATTATAAGGAATATTCTTATGAAGAGATCTCATCAGAGCTCAATCTTCCAATCGGGACTGTAAAAGCACAATTGTTCAGGGCCAAAACTTTGTTATATAATATATTAATCAAAACAGGTCACAGGTAGTGTCAGAATGTATTTTCAGGTATTTCCCGTTTTTATCAGACATTCAGAAAGACAGACTGTCGAAGCTAAAGGTAATATACGACAGATGGAACAGCATGATTAATGTAATATCACGAAAGGATATGGACAATTTCTTTGTTCATCACGTTCTTCATTCATTATCAATAGCAAAGGTCATTAACTTCTTACCTGATACCAGTATTCTTGATGTCGGTACAGGAGGAGGTTTCCCGGGGATACCGCTGGCTATCCTGTTTCCTGATTCTGAATTCACCCTGCTCGACTCAATTGGAAAAAAAATTAAAGTGGTTAAAGCAGTTACAGATGAGCTCGGATTAGAAAATGTAATTGCAGTTCGTAAAAGAATTGAAGAAGAAAATGGCAAGTTTCAGTTTGTCATTAGCAGGGCAGTAACAGGATTACCAGAATTTATAAATCTTACAGTTAAAAATATCTCCCTGCAAGGGACCAATAGCCTGAAGAATGGTATTTTATATCTCAAGGGAGGGGATCTTAGTTCTGAGT
The DNA here is from genome assembly GCA_050014255.1 of Bacteroidales bacterium. GTDB lineage: Bacteria > Bacteroidota > Bacteroidia > Bacteroidales > VadinHA17 > LD21. The sequence continues at coordinate 1,633 of JBEKDR010000052.1, forward strand.
TATCTCAGATTAAGAAAAAAGTAACGGTGTGGCAAATAAAGGATTTTTTTGATGAATCTTTTTTTGAAACTAAAGTGATTGTATATCTGCCAGTTTGATTTTTAAAAAAAAAACACATCTCCGGTTTTTATATTTCAAAAAAGTACTACATTTGCAGTCTCAAATCAGAAGTTAGTCAACAAATATAACGGAAAAGATGAAAAGGACATTTCAGCCATCAAGAAGGAAAAAAGCAAACAAGCATGGTTTCAGGGAAAGGATGTCGACTCCTAACGGCAGAAGAGTTCTTGCTTCACGCAGAGCAAAAGGCAGAAAGAAACTCTCAGCTTCACCCGAGCTTAAATTAAAAGGATAGTCTATATTTTACAATATTTGATTAAAGGTGTCTTTTATAAGGCGCCTTTTTTATTTTTTTATATTCTTACCTTTACTGACTTTTTGAACAATAATATGGCCGACCTTCTTACCCAAATAATCGATAAAGACCTCAGGGTAATAGCTGAGAAGATAACAGGCAACATCAGGATAACTCCTGAAGAAGGCTTATTCCTTTTTAAAAATGCTGATCTGTCTTTTCTCGGTCTGCTTGCAGGAATTGTCAGGAGGAGGCACAACGGAAATTTTTCATATTTTAACCGCAATTTTCATATTGAACCAACTAATAAGTGTATTTATAATTGCAGGTTCTGTTCGTACCACAAACCTGAGGGTGATCCTGAAAGCTGGGAGTACAGCCATGATGAGATGCTTGATATTGTTAGACGCTTTGATAATAAGGCAGTTACTGAAGTTCATATAGCTGGTGGCGTACATCCATCCTACGATCTCCATTACTGGGGAACTCTTATAAAAAAAATTAAAGAGTTCCGGCCCGCTCTCCATATAAAAGCTTTTTCAGCAATTGAGCTTGATCATATGATTTCCCTTGCAGGATGCACAATTGAAGAAGGTTTGACTCTTTTAAAAGGATATGGCCTCGATTCCATACCGGGAGGTGGTGCTGAAATATTCGATGAAAAACTCAGAAAGATAATCTGCAACGAAAAATCTTCATCTGAGCTATGGCTTAGAATACATGAAACAGCACACATGCTTGGAATTCCATCAAACGCAACGATGCTTTATGGTCATATTGAGACTTACTCTCACCGCATAGATCACATGGAAAGACTTCGTATTCTTCAGGATAAAACTCATGGATTTAATGCCTTTATCCCTTTAAAATACAAACAATCGAACAATAGTTTGTCATACCTTGGTGAAGTGAATGCTATTGAAGATCTGCGAAACTATGCTGTCTCAAGGATTTATCTTGATAATTTTCCTCATATTAAGGCATACTGGCCAATGACAGGTAAGGAATGTGCACAGATGTCTCTCTTTTTTGGTACCGATGATATGGATGGGACAATAGATGATACAACAAGAATCTATTCGATGGCAGGGTCAGAAGAGGAAAATCCCGCTATGAGTTCCGACGAAATCAGTACTTTAATTCGCCAGGCAGGATTTATTCCGGTGGAAAGAGATTCACTCTATAAACCTATTTACGCTACTCCCTTCTTATAATTTTATCAGTACCTTTGCGTTATTACTAATGTTCAATCTGGTTGTATGAGCTTAAAAAACTTTATCCTGAGCAAATTCTTTCTTAAAAATCTCGGATTTGCTATTATCATTATCGTTGGAGCAATAATGTTGTTGCTTATCTGGTTGAATTTTTATACAAGACATGGTCAGGCACGGCCAGTTCCCAATTTCGTAGGACTTACAATGGATCAGACTGCCAAACTTGCAAAAAAGAGTAAGCTCCGGTATCAGGTAATTGATTCAATCTATACAACAATCGTACCCCGAGGTTGTATTGCTGAGCAGAATCCTAAACCTGGATTCAAAGTAAAAAAATGGAGGAATGTAGTTCTTACCATCAATGCATTTCATCCGGAAATGGTAGCAATGCCAAATCTTATTGATCTTCCAAAAAGACAGGCAATATTGCTTGTTGAAAGTTCAGGACTTGAAGTCGGACTCTTAAAATACAGACCTGATCTCTCTATAGATGTGGTAATAGATCAACAGTACAACGGAAAGCCAATCCACGAAAAAGATTCTCTGCAGAAAGGTTCAGTGATCGATCTGATATTGGGGAAAGGATTAAGTAACCAGCGAACTTCTGTTCCTGATCTGTTGGGAATGAAGCTTGAGCCTGCAAAAAATAAAATTCTTGTTTCATCACTTAACCTGGGCACTTTTGTTTATGACAATACCATAAAAAAAGGTGCGGATACTATTAATGCTTTTGTCTATAAACAGATTCCGATATTTAAAAATGAGGCAACCCTTCAACTCGGATCTGCAATATACCTATGGCTCACGGTTGATTCTGTAAAACTTAAAGTTGATTCAACCAGAATTGTTTCAGATACAATCCCTTCAATCATGATTTCAGACAAAAAGGTTAACTGACCCGGATGTTCAAAAGAATAATTCTATATTTAATATTTCTTATTGGCTGCATGGTAAGTGCTTCTGCTCAGGAAGTAATCACTGGTCTTCAATCGAATTACGTTATCAAACATAATACCGAAAAACGTCAGCAAGCTAAGGGATTGGCTTCTGCTGACACACTTTCCCTTCCGTTTTTTGATGATTTCTCAGGACATTCAATATTCCCCGACAGTAAGAAATGGATGGACAACTATGTATTTATCAATAACACATACTCCGACCGGCAAATTACAGCCGGAATAGCCACTTTCGATGCGTTGGACAGTACCGGCACATTGTATGCTGATGCTTCTTCATCGGGATTTGAAGCTGATCATCTTACATCTCAACCTATTAATTTAAATTATACCGCATCAGATAATGTCTGGCTGAGCTTCTTTTATCAGGCAGGAGGTCTTGGTGACCCGCCTGAAGCTAATGACAGTCTGACTCTTCAGTTTTTTTCACCTGGTGAACAAAAATGGTACTCTATATGGAAAGTTGGTGGCAGCCTGGATCAAAGATTTAAGCCTGCCATTATCAGAATTGATGATGACCGGTTTCTTCAGAAAGGTTTCCAGTTCCGGTTCATTAATTATGCCAGCCTCAGTCCGGATCTAAGTGATCCGTCGATGGTTGGAAATTGTGATATATGGAATATCGATTACGTTCTTCTTAACAAAAACAGAAATGCCGGGGATACAATATTTGCCGACGTGGCATTAACGCTTCCACTCCGATCATTGCTTAAGAGTCATGAAGCGATGCCATGGAAACAATTCTTGCAGGTTTATCTGCAGGAGATGGGCTCATCGATACTTATTCATTACCGGAATAATGATACAATAACCAGAAACGTAACGCGTAATTTTGAGATATGGGATGTTTATAAAAATTCCCAGGCTTATTCTTTCTCAGCGGGAGCAACGAATATCGGTCCTTTAACAAGTGCTGATTATAATGCTAACCTGGTCTATACATATAACACCAGCAATAATGATTCAGCTCTCTTCAGGATCACAGCTTCGCTGAAGACCGATAATTTTGATCCGAAGGGAAACGACACCTTAGTCTATTATCAGGTTTTTAAAAACTATTTTGCTTTCGACGATGGTACGTCTGAAGGAGGATATGGCATAAACGGTCTGGGCTCAAGAAATGCCATGGTAGCTTGCAAATTCGAATCATACATGCAAGATACTCTGAGAGCTGTGCAAATATGCTTTAACGACAGCTATCAGAACGCTAATCAAAGAGCATTTGATCTTGCAGTATGGGATGATAATAATGGGATTCCAGGTAATATGATTTATACCAGGGAAAATGTCATGGTGGAACAGGGTGATGTCATAAATGGCTTTTATACTTACGCTATTCCTGAAGGTGTTGCGGTAAACGGTATATTTTATGTTGGATGGAGGCAACTTTCCGAAACATTTCTAAATGCCGGATATGATGTTAATACTCCTAATGCCGGCAGACAATTCTTCTGGTTAAACGGTGAATGGAGTCAGTCACAGGTTCCGGGGAGCATAATGATAAGGCCTGTGGTAGGTTCTCCACATGTAATTACCTCAGTTCATGATACCTATTATAAGAATAAGAACGTAATGAATATATGGCCAAATCCGGCAAGGGATTATATCAATATTGAACCCGGAGAATTACAATTATCCGGATCATCTTATATAACTATAACCGACCTGAATGGACACGAACTTATAAATGTTGCTTTCAGTGACAAGGTTAATATCTCTTCACTTCATGATGGTATGTACTTTTTAGTTATAAATGTCAATGGCACATCTGTTGGATATAACCGGTTTATTAAATCAAGGTAATCACAAAAAATGACAGAAGAAGAATTAGTCGATCAACAGGAGCTCTTTGAACATTACCGGTTTAAGGCAGATCCGGGACAGTCGCTCCTGAGGATTGATAAATTCCTGTCTGACAGACTGGAGAATTCTTCCAGGACACGTATTCAGAATGCTGCCAATGCGGGGAATATACTGGTAAATAATAATGCGGTTAAACCAAACTATAAGATTAAACCAGGAGATATTGTACAGGTTGTTTTGCCGACGCCACCCAGAGAAATTGAACTTATCCCCGAAAATATCCCTTTGAATATTGTTTATGAAGATGATGATGTTCTGGTTGTTAATAAAGCGCCGGGTATGGTGGTTCATCCTGCCTATGGCAACTATACCGGAACGCTGGTCAATGCCCTGATGTGGCATTTCAGAGATCTTCCTCTCTTTAGCTCAGGAGAGAGCAGACCCGGCCTGGTTCACCGGCTGGATAAAAACACCTCCGGAATTCTTGTGATTGCAAAAAATGAATTTGCACTTAACAGGCTGTCAAAACAGTTTTATGACCGTACCACTGAAAGGAGATACAATGCTCTCATATGGGGAATTCCCGATCCGCAGGAAGGAACAATTACCGGGAATATCGGCAGGAGTATAAAAGACAGGAAGATTATGCAGGTCTTTAAGGATAATAGTGAGGGGAAGACTGCAATCACTCATTATAAGGTTCTCGAGGACCTTGGCTATATTTCACTCATTGAATGCAAACTTGAAACCGGACGTACTCATCAGATAAGGGTTCACTTCAGTCATATAAAACATCCCTTATTTAATGATGAGGAGTATGGTGGAAATCAGATACTTAAAGGTACAACATTCACAAAATACCAGCAGTTTATTAAAAATTGTTTTAAGATACTGCCTCGTCAGGCATTGCACGCAAAATCGCTGGCGTTCGATCATCCCGTAACCGGCAAAAGACTTTTCTTCGATTCTAATCTGCCTGATGATATGGTCCAGGTAATTGAAAAGTGGAGAAAATATATTTCGGGTAGAGATTCTGTTAAATAAACAGGTATTATTAAAAAATGTAACCGCAGAGATCGCAAAGTTTAAGCAAAGGTCGCAAAGCAAATATGCTCAAGCTCCTTTGCGTTCTTTGCGCCTTCTTAGCGTACTTTGCGGTTAATGGATTTTAATTTTATTAGAATTACCAACTCCCGCCAGCTCCTCCTCCGCCAAAGCTCCCGCCACCAAAGCCTCCGAAGCCTCCGCCTCCTCCGCCACCACCACCGCCTGAGAATCCACCCCAGCTGCCGCCGGAGCCTCTTCCTGAATTCATCATCCCCATAAGCATCCAGAATGGCAATCCTCTGGTGCTGATATGTTTATTCGATCCGCCGGAACCCCTTGAAATCATCGATATGATGATAAATACAATAAATATGACAAGTCCAAAAGGAATGCTTTTACCGGTACTTTTTTTTGCCCGCTGTCCATAATCTGCAGCAGAAAATTCCCTTCTTGCCAATGACATAAGGGTATTTGTGGCATTATTTAATCCTCCGTAATAATCTCCATTTCTAAAGGCAGGAAGAATTTCACGATCAACAATTTCACTGCAGGTAAGATCGGGAATAGGTCCCTCAACGCCATAACCTGTGGTAATCTGTACTTCACCTCTTGAATCAGCAGTTTTTGATTTAACCAATATAAGTACACCATTATTCAGGCCTTTTTGACCGACACCCCATTTCTCTCCAAGCTGTTGTGCATAATCCGTTTTATCATATCCCCCCAGCGAAGGAACAATAACGATTGCGATCTGAGTAGATGTAGAGTCGTTGAAAGCAACAAGCTTTTGTTCGAGCGCTCTTATTTCTTCAGCTTTAAGCATCCCGGCAAAATCGTTTACTAAGCGGGGAGGAACCGGTCGTTCAGGAATATTCTGTGAAAAAATTCTGTTAATTGAGATAGTAGAAAATAAAACCACGAGGGTCAGCAAATACAAACTTTTTTTTATCATTTTCCTTATTCCCCTTTATTTTATTTTATCGAATGAAATTTCATCGGGCAATTCGTTTACATCATCTTTTCTGTGAGGAAAGTGAATTTTAAGATGCTTCCCTGCGAGTAAAATTCCCTCTGAAAGGCCATCCGTGAACTTCCCCTCTTTGAAATTTTTCTTCAGCAGTTCGCTGATATCATCCCAGAACCCGGCATGAACTTTTGCATTTATCCCGGCATCACCAATGATTGCAAATTTTTTGTCTTTAACTGCAAGATAGAATAAAACACCGTTTCGGTGAGCAGTTTTATGCATCCCCAGCTTTTTGAAGAGCCATGCAGCTCTGTCGAGAACATCACCTTTCAGTGAAGTTTCGATATGTACCCTTATTTCGCCAGAAGTTTCCAACTCAGCTTCCCTGACAGATGCAAGAATCTGAGCCTGTTGTTCTTTCGTAAAGAACGATGAAGCTTTCATTTATTATGTATGTATAAATATTAGAATTTAACTTCCGGAGCCTTTTCAGCACCTTTTTCAGCCTCAAAATATGGCTTTATCTGGAATGAAAACATTCCTGCAAGAAAGTTTTGAGGAAACTTCCTGATATAAGTATTATAGGTCAAAGCCACATCATTGAATTTTTTTCTTTCAACAGAAATCCTGTTCTCGGTTCCTTCAAGTTCTACCTGGAGATCTCTGAAATTCTGAGTGGCTTTAAGTTCGGGATACTGTTCAACAACAACCATCAATCTTGAGAGTGCAGAAGATAACTGCCCCTGAGCCTGCTGGAATTGTTGCATGTTAGCAGCTGTCATTTTGGTAGGATCTATTGTTACTGATGTAGCTTTAGACCTGGCTTCAATAACCTGGGTAAGCGTAGTCTTTTCAAAATTGGCAGCACCCTTGACGGTATTGACAAAATTGGGAATGAGATCCGATCTGCGCTGATAAGCTGTTTCGACATTGCCCCATTGACTGGTAACAGACTCCTGCATTGTAACCATACCGTTGTATACTCTTTGAACCCAGAGACCTATCGCTAAAACAATAAGTGCAAGAAAAGCAACCACTATAATCGAAATAAGACAACCTTTTTTCATTTTTATTGATTTTTAAAATTCCCATCAAAGGTAGTACATCTGAAGGTTAATAGTACATTCACATTATAATAATTAATTTTGAATTGAAAAATTAAACAAAACATGAAGACGATTGCAATAGCAGCCGGAGGGGACTCCTCTGAATTTGAAATATCCGTAAAGAGTGCGGATGAAGTAGGTAAGATATTATCCGCCAGATATATAGTATATATTATCATAATACAGGGAACCAGCTGGTATTGGGAAGATCAGAAGGGCCGTTATCATAATATTGACAAGAACGATTTTACGCTGACATATAACGATCGCAGAATAAAATTCGATGGAGTTTTCATTGCAATTCATGGTACGCCCGGTGAGAATGGTCTGCTTCAGGGGTACTTCGACATGATGGGCATTCCATACACAAGCTGTGATGCATTCTGCTCTGCCCTTACATTCAACAAACAGGCATGCAAACTCTTTCTTAAAGAATATGGGATAACTATGGCTAATGCTGTTCTGATAAGAAAAGGAGATCCTCTGGATCCTGCAAACCTGATCAGCCAGACGGGTTTGCCATGTTTTGTAAAACCAAATGATAGCGGTTCCAGCTTTGGCGTCACAAAAGTGAAAAAGAAAGAGGAATTATTGTCTGCAATTGATATCGCATTTAAAGAAAGTGATGAGGTACTTATTGAAGAGTACATGAAGGGGCGGGAAGTTGCATGCGGTGTCGTTAAAACAAAAACTAAAACCATCGTTCTGCCTGTTACTGAAATTATCAGCAAAAATGAATTTTTCGATTATGAGGCAAAATATACACCAGGGAGATCAGATGAAATTACACCTGCAGATATGCCTTTAGCAGTTACTAACGAGATACAAAGAATCAGCAAGTTTATTTATAATCTTCTTGGATGTAACGGAATTGTCAGGGTTGATTTTATAGTTATCGGAGAAAAACCCTATTTTATTGAAATTAATACAATCCCCGGGATGACCAAAGAAAGTCTTGTTCCAAAAGAGGCTGCAGCAGCCGGTATATCACTTGAAGAATTGTACTCAATGGCTGTTGAGAATATGTTTGATTAATTTTCCTTTGCCAGTTTCAGCGCACGTGTAGTAGTATAGTACTTGGTGATCATCCCTGGTACCTCCCATTCCGGTAACTTACCTGCCTTCAGATATTCAAGAAATTTAGCGGTTACCTGGCCAAAATGTTCTTCGTGACTTACCCTGTACTTTTCAGGAACATTAATCTTAAAAGCAGTAGTATTAACGGCTTTTATCTGAAGACTATCATAAGGCATTGTTTTTATAACTTCTTTTAATTCTGCAGCGAACTCATTCATTGTCAATCCTTTTATGTTTTCGATGTAGAGCGTAGGCAGAAATTTTTCCTCGGTACCCTGTCTTATGATCAGATCACATTTTGTCCCATGCATCACTGAAAAGTGTGTATCACCACCTCCCGGAGGAGCCTGGTATTTCCATTCAACAGAAACTTTTGCAAAAATCCCTTTTATCTGGTATAACATTTCTCCATTTGCAAAAACATTCAGCTTTCCATCTTTAACATCCTTCTGAAGATAGCCTGGAAAATCATCAAACCCGGTAACTCCTTTAAACTCTTCTTTCGAAATAACGGTTGGCCATCTTTTTGCGTTTATCATATTAATATCTGAAGGATTCAGGATTTGCTCCGGAAAACATTCCCATTGAACAAGGTCGACAAGATGTGTTGTTACATCAACAATCCCTTCACCCTGTTGCTGAACATCAAAATACCATTCAGGGCGAAGCACCTGACTTCCTGAAACAACCTTTGAGAAATGATGCACACTTATTTTGGTCACAGCGGGTTCTTCTTTGGTGCCAGTTTTTAAAACGCCAAAGACCCTTGTATTTTGTGATAGAAGTTTCTGAAGAATTGTAGTCACTTCATACCTCTCTGTCATTATATCGTACAAGAGAACTCCCTTTTCCCTGGCAGTTTTAAAAGCAGCTTCCAGCGAGGGAAAATCTTCGGGTCTGATTATCATAGGCTTATCTGCAAGAACATTGAGTCCGGCATTGACCGATTTTGTAATATATTCCGTTTTTTTCATGTTATTCCCCGATAAAACCACAACATTGCCTGCTTTTTCTGTAATCATTTTTTCAAGAAAATCAGGACCGGTATATACTATTTCATTCCATGAGGTTGGATTGACAGGTCTGCCATTGTAAGCTTTGATTCTTTCTAGATGCTGCAGATAATCAGTTCCCTGTGGCGCATAAACATGAACCTCGGGTGAAACCTGATCGTACATGATTTTCTGAACAAGTGCTGCATGAAAATGTCCCGGATCCAATGTGATCAATTTTACCTGCCTGGTTTTTTCCATCGAAGAATCTGATTTGGTCGTTTGATGTTTGGAATCACCACTTCCACAAGAAGTTACAACAAGGAGAATATAAAGATATAAAAACAACTTTTTCATATTGGCCTATTTCTTGAGTGCATCCTGCCTGTACAAATCAATAGGATCGCAAGTACAAACCAGATTACGATCGCCAAAACCATCGTCTATACGTCCGACAGCAGGCCAGAACTTATTCTCCACAACCCAATTAAGAGGATATGCGGCTTTCCGTCGATCATAGGGATGATTCCATTCATTTGCCGTAACAACCCTTACGGTATGCGGTGAATTATGCAAAACATTATCCTCTCTATCAGCTTTACCATTTTTTATCTCCTCGATCTCATTCCATATTGATTTCATGGCACTTATAAATTTATCGAGTTCCTGAAGTGACTCTGATTCAGTGGGTTCCACCATCAGGGTTCCATGAACCGGAAATGAAAGAGTCGGTGCATGAAATCCATAATCCATCAACCTCTTAGCTATATCTGCTTCGGTTATCCCTGCTTCTGTTTTAAAATTCCTGCAATCGAGTATCATCTCATGTGCAACAAACCCTTCAGTTCCGGAATATAAAGTCTTAAACCATTCCTTAAGTGATGCTGCTATATAATTGGCATTTAGTATCGCATATTTTGTAGCCTGAGTCAACCCGTATGAACCCATCATCATCACGTAGGCATGAGAAATAGTAAGTATATGCCCGCTTCCGAATGGTGCACCTGCCACAGCAGTTGTACCATGACTTCCTCCCGTTTTAACAAAGTGGTGGGATGGAAGGAACTCCGCAAGTTTGTCATTCGTAAGTATCGGACCCATCCCCGGGCCGCCACCTCCATGAGGTATGGCAAAAGTCTTATGAAGGTTAAGATGACAGATATCTGCGCCGATTCGTCCGGGATTTGTAAGCCCGACCTGTGCATTCATATTTGCGCCATCCATGTATACAAGTCCGCCATTTTCATGGATGATATCTGACATTTCTACTACTGATGCTTCAAACACGCCATGTGTTGAAGGATATGTAATCATAAAACCTGCAAGATTATCTTTATGCTCCTCAGCTTTTTTCTTCAGATCCTCCACACTTATATTACCCTTTTCATCACATTCCACAACAATTATCTGCATACCGGCCATGGCGGCACTTGCAGGATTTGTGCCATGAGCAGAAGAGGGTATCAAAACTATATTTCTGTTCCCTTCTCCCTTTGTGAGATGATACTCACGGATTACCATTAATCCGGCATACTCTCCTGCGGCTCCGGAGTTTGGTTGAAATGAGATTGCTGAAAAACCAGTAATTTCTTTAAGAGTCTCTCCTAATTCATCCATAATCTGATAATAGCCCAGTGCCTGGTCTTTTGGAACGAAAGGATGAATATTTCCAAATTCAGGCCAGCTCATAGCAAACATTGAACTTGCAGGATTAAGCTTCATAGTGCAGGAACCCAGGGAAATCATACAATGAGTAAGTGAAAAATCTTTTCTTTCGAGCATCTTGATGTACCTCATCATCTCAGTCTCGCTATGGTACCTGTTAAAAGCTCCCCCCTCCAGGAAAGATGACTTTCTCAGAAACTTCTCCTCAAGAATTTCACAATGGCAATAAGAGTTGATCCTGACCTTTTCCTTACCTGCTGCCTTCACAAAAATGTTTACGATGGTATCTATTTCTTTTATTGTTGTTATTTCATCAGTGCTTATTACCACAGAATTATCGCCAGGATAATAGAAGTTCATTTCTGCTTCAAGTGAAAGCTTTTTAATTGTTTCTATTGAAACGCCAACACCAGGGATTATCTTTAAGGTATCAAAGAATACAGAATTCAGTTGTCTGAAGCCCAGCTCTTTGAGGTTGTAATTTATTGTACATGCCGCATTATGTATATGTTGTGCAATATTTTTCAATCCTTCCGGGCCATGGTACTGAGCGTACATGCCCGACATTGTTGCAAGAAGAGCCTGAGCAGTACAGATATTTGAAGTAGCCCTCTCCCTTTTTATATGCTGTTCGCGTGTCTGCAATGCCATCCTTAATGCACTGTTTCCCTGGGCATCAACGGATACTCCGATTATTCTGCCGGGCATACTTCGTTTAAACTCGTCTTTCGTCGCAAAATATCCTGCATGCGGACCTCCGAAACTCATCGGCAGTCCCATTCTCTGGTTTGAGCCGAGAACAATATCAGCACCCCATTCCCCTGGAGGGGTCAGTATTGACAGGCTCATCAGATCAGCTGCCACTCCTACAAGAGCTCCTGCTGTATGAGCCAGATTAGTAAATGATTTATAGTCTCTTAACTCACCTGAAGCGGCAGGGTATTGTACAAAAGACCCGAAGTAAGATTCATCAAAGGTAACTGTAGTGTATTTTCCTGTAACAAGCTCAATTCCAAGTGGCTTTGAACGTGTTTTTATCACATCTAAAGTTTGAGGAAAAATATCGTCATCAACAAAAAACTTATTAGCGCCAGCCTTCACTGAAGCTCTCGACCGGGCATTAAACATCATTATCATAGCTTCTGCTGCTGCTGTTGACTCATCGAGCAATGATGCATTGGCAATCTCCATACCGGTAAGTTCAATGATCATAGTCTGGAAATTCAAAAGAGCTTCCAGACGACCCTGTGAGATTTCAGCCTGATAAGGAGTGTAGGACGTGTACCATGAGGGATTTTCAAGTACATTCCTGATAATTACAGACAAAAGAGCAACACCATAATACCCCTGCCCGATGAATGAACGGAACATTTTGTTCTTCTGCCCCAGAGATTTAATATGATTAAGATATTCAAATTCACTCATTGCTTCCGGAAGTCTAAGCGGCTTTTCGATCATTATCGATCGGGGAACGGTCTTTTCAATCAGCTCTTCAAGTGAATTAACGCCTATTGTCATTAGCATCTGTGGTAACTCATGATCACGAGGCCCATTATGTCGGTTAACAAATTTATCTGATGTCATATGTTTTATTTTATCTAAATAGTATTTGTAAGATATGATGAATTACGAAGGATAATTATAAGAAATTGATTGCACAATTAACAGGATTTAAATCAGCAAAAAAAATGGATTTGATTTCATTTCCCTTTCGATAGATGTTTCATCCCCATGACCTGGATATACAACAGTTGACGGAGGAAGAACAAATAATTTATTCTTTATACTTTTAATAAGCGAATCATAATCTCCTCCAGGCAGGTCGGTTCTTCCAATACTTCCGGCAAAGAGGGCATCGCCTGTAAAAACACAACCGTTCTTTTCACTGTAGAATGCAAGGCTTCCCGAAGTATGCCCCGGAACATGAAGTGCCGTAAATTCTGTTGTCCCGAAAGAAACCTTCTGATTATCTGCTAAGAAGCCCGCAGGTTCAGGAGGATCTTTCATTGTAATACCAAAAAGCAAGGCGTGCTGACTTGCATCCTTCCTGTTCATCTCATCAAATTCACTTGAAAAAGTTCTCAGACCATATTTTTCGAGAACAAATCTGTTTCCAAAAACATGATCAAGATGGCAATGTGTATTCAATAACAATACCGGATTAATACGTTTTTCTTTTATAAAATCCTCAAGTCTTTCAGATTCCTCCTTATCGTAGCAGCCGCAATCTATTATTGCACAATCACCGGAGTCATCAACAAGAATATAGGTGTTTACTTCAATCGGGGAAAAAACAAGTTTAAAAATTTTCATAATAAATTATTTTCCATTGATGGTTCCTTTAAGCATAGGCACAAAAACAAAATTCCCATGTCCGGAACGTTCGAAACTATCAGGTCCTGTTCGTTCCACAACAGTCATAACCTGGCAGTTGGAATCACCGAGAGGTACAACCAGTCGTCCTCCGGTCTTAAGTTGATGAAGGAGCTCCTCCGGGACCTCCGGGGCTGCAGCAGTGATAATTATACCATCATATGGACCATACTGGGGCTTACCATCATATCCATCGCCATAAAAAAAATCTGCAGAATATCCAAGGGAGGTCAAAATTCCCTGGGCTTTTAAAAAAAGTTCTTTGAAACGCTCGATAGTATAAACTTTTGCTCCCATCTCGGCAAGTATCGCTGCCTGATAACCCGACCCGGTCCCTATTTCAAGAATTTTATCCCTTTTTTTCACTTTTAACAGGGAAGATTGAACTGCAACTGTATATGGCTGTGATATTGTCTGTCCGGATGTAATAGGGAAAGCCTTATCGACGTAGGCATGAATTAGAAATGCAGGGTCCATGAAGAGATGCCGTGGAACTGTATCAATTGCTCTAAGTACCTCTTCATCCGAGATCCCTTTTTGCCGAAGCTCAGCTACAAGTTTTTTTCGTTTCCCTTTTGCTTCAAATGTATCTGTCATATGATCATCGGAACCAAAATATATTTCCGACAAAAGTATAAAAAATGGAGACAGTAATCGTCTGAAGTTGCACTCATTTCTTAAGTAACCCCAATGAGCTTTTAAAATTAATCCAGATTAAATCTTGATATGGGTTTATATACCGGTCCTGAATGAAGGAGGATGCTTTCGTAAAGGATAACTTCAGGCACCGGAATTATTTGTAATTCAGAATTTTGAAATTGTTCTATTAAAACTCTGAGTGTCTCCCTGTCATTAAGATGTTTTATACGTCCGATTGTCAGATGAGGATTAAAAGGGCGATCCTCCAGCTTAATATTCAATCCTTTCAACCCATTCATTATGATTTCATTAAGATGCATTAATTTTTCAGATGTCTCAATGCCGGTCCAGATAATACGCGGATCACTAAAATTCCTGAAAACACCCGATCCTTTGAGAATAAGTTCAAATCTCCCTGTTCCTTTACATTTTTCCTCCAACATTGAACTTATAAGTTCTATCATATTCTCTTCCGTATCGCCAAGAAAGGCAAGAGTAATATGAATATTATCGGGGCTTGTCCATTTGACTATGTCCTTACTCAGACCTGACTTAAGCGACGATATCATCATTAAAAGAGGTTCTTCCGCTTCAACTTTCAATGCGATGAAAATACGTTTCATTTTATCAATTCTTCTTACATATTTCACTATAACCTACCTGAATCAATCTCCAGGATAATTGATTCAATAAGAGCATCCTCACCATAAGGATCATATTCTTCTTTAAGGTTTGTCCCGAAAATACGGGCTATCCCCTGCCAGAAAGCAGCGGCTAGCTTTCCGCGATATTCTTTTATAAGTGTATAGGATGTATTCTGCGTCTCCCTGTCAATCAGTTTAATAAGCAGGCGACCCTGTGTGATTGTCATATCACGAATGTCGCCTTCATAATCTGCAAAAACATTCTTTTCAACCTTTTTCAGATAATCTTTTCGTTCCTTTTCACTTTTGATATTACTAATATCCTGGTCTACCTTGGATAATTTATTCCTCACTATTAAGGCATAGGGATAAACTTTCTTCAGGTTATAGACAAGTCTTTCGTATTTACGAAAATCGCTTTTTCTGGCGAATTGTGGATGGGCATAAACCGTCACTTCCTTTATTTCAACTTCCGGTAATGTCACGCCATTTCTTTTCACGTTCTGCAACAGGTAAGATTTACCCTGCAGAGTATCATTCCGCTGTTTTGATGAATCAATCTGTCCTGTAGAATCAGCGACATATATAGAGAATACCAGTATTGCAGTTATCAGTCTCACAAACAGATTTTCTGCAAATGTATCAAATTCCGGGCCACATCTTATTATTCATAGAGTTGCTTTTATATACCGGAAAAATCATGAAATTTTTGATTCTGGTTGGTATTGCTTAGTTTAAAAAGTAAATTTGTTAAAAGTATTTTTATGCCATTTTCAGTGGAAGATCTCGACAATCAGAAAAGATTCCGGCTATTTCTGACTATTCCTTACACGAACCTGATCTATTTTGTATTTGAGTACCTCAAGAAAAAATCAGTCATTATGTTTATCTTCTGGTTTCTATGTTTCTTGTTTCTATGCTTTACGGTAATAATAAGGATAAAAGTTGCAGGAAACTTCCCTATTACCCACATTCTTTTTCACTCTTTTACCGGGCTGATAATTCTACCTCTGATCTTTATCCCGGTGCATGAGCTATTGCATATTATACCTTTTTACGTCACGGGAGCAAAGAATATCAAAGTCGGAATGGATCTTAAACAGTATCTCTTTTATGTGACGGCTCACAAATATGTTGCAACACCACTACAGTTCCGGATTGTGGCATGGACTCCTTTCATTATTATCAGTTCGGGATTGGTGTTTCTTGTCTTTCTTCTGCCCGGTTTGTGGAAATGGAGCTTTTCGCTCTTCCTGTTTGCACATGCAACAATGTGTGCAGGCGATTTTGCATTGCTGAATTTGTACTTTCTTAACAGAGATAAAAAGATCTACACCTGGGATGATGCTGATAAAAAAGAGGCCTATTTTTATGAAGAACTTGCGTAAGGGAGGAAACCTAGAATTTTTCTTTTGCAAGCTTCAGTATATCATCCTCTTTAACAACAGGCCTTATCCTGAAAGAGTACTCATATTTTTTATCAAGCAACCGGTATTTTCGATGAATTAGGGCACCCCATGAATTATCACCACCTACACCCATCTGCCCCAGGTCAACATTCAGGTTGACCAGGTCGCGTGGTTTAACATCAATTGTATGGGTATTTGCAGTTTTAGCATCTTTCCTGTATTGTGATAACTTTCCGGGAGATTCAAAATCATCATGTATATTATTGAGAGCAGCAAAACAGAATAATGGATCTCCGCTTACAAGTATTCCGCTTCCGTTATCGTTTGTCAGGGTGAGCCACCTGGTATCGGTTTTGTATCCATTTTCCTGAGGCCTGATATAAGGAGTATACTGGTCAGCAACAGTACTTTCATAAAGGCCAACATCAGCAGAAGTTTTCCTGTCAACATAATTTTCTTGTGGCCCGCGTCCTAGCCATTTAAGATTGGTAAACTCCTCAGGAAGCTGCATTTGCATTCCCATCCTCGGGATCTCAGGCATGTTGTCGGATAATTTCGAGAACTGATTTTTAATTATCACGTCAGCCGATCCAAATATGATGAATGTTGTTACATAACCTCCAATTTTTTTGCCGGTTGCATCCGGAATGTCATAATTAAAAGTAACCACTACTTTTCCTAATTCAGGCTGACTTATATTCGCTTTAGTCACAACTGTCCTTTCACCTGCCTTTTTCCAAACACCAAGCAACTTATCCATGTCGTATCCATAGTCGTTATCAGTAGGTGGCCTCCAGAAATCAGGTTCCGGACCTTTTTTGAAAATTTCCTTCCCTTTGTAGTTAAATGATGTCAATCTGCCAGTACCCAGGTCAAAAATCATTTTCATGTCAACGCCGCTTACCTGAAGTTTTTTATCAAAAGTCTTCGTCTGGAGAACAGCAAGGTTATCCTCTTTCGCAATAACGGGTTTCATTTCTACGGGCAATTTAAACTGAGCAGTAGCATAAACATGATCTTCCGGCACATAATTCCATTCATCACTTCTTGAAAGTCTCATATTAAGAAAATATTCTGCTCCCGGAACAGGATCAATCTTTTTAAGAGGTATAAGGAAAGCTATTTCTGCTTTAGGCCTGAAGTCAGGAAGCGGAATTTTCCCTGATTGAACTACCTTTCCATCTGATACGACCTCCCAATCAAAATTAAACTCTGACAGGTTAGTAAAATCATATTTATTTTTAATTTTTATCATCCCTGTTTTTAGGTCAACAGGCTCAAAACCAACATACTGATAAACTTTGTTTACTTCAAAGAGACCGGGATGCGGTGTTCGGTCAGGCCATACAAGACCATTAATGTTGAAGTTCCCGTCGCTGGGGATGCCTTCATCACCATAATCGCCACCATATGTCCAGTATTTTTCACCATTTTCATTAGTTTTAAGAAAGCCCTGATCAACCCAATCCCATATGAATCCACCCTGTAATTTTGGATACTTTTCAATAACATCCCAATAATCCTGAAGGTTGCCCGTCGAGTTGCCCATGGCATGCGCATACTCACACATTATCATTGGTCTGTCGTTTTTGACATCCTTCGCATAAGATTCTATTTCTTCAATAGTTGCATACATATTGCACCAGATATCAGTATGACGCTCGGGAGTATTGGTGCTCTTTTCTGCCCGTTCATACTGAACCGGACGTGTTACATCCCTTCCTTTAATCCATTTGTAGCCATTCAAAAAATTATGACCATCACCGGCTTCATTACCCATTGACCAGATTATGACCGAAGGATGATTCTTGTCCCTTTCAACCATACGTTGCATCCTGTCAAGATGTGCTGCCGCCCATTCGGGTTTATCTGCCAAAGTCACATCTTTATCATATCCCATTCCATGTGATTCAATGTCAGCCTCGTCAATCAGATAAAGTCCGTATTTATCGCACATCTCATACCAGAACTCCTGTTGCGGGTAATGGCATGTTCTCATGGCATTTATATTATTGCTTTTCATCGTCCTGATATCCTTCAATACTGTTGCCTCATCAATAACATGCCCTGTTATATCATTATGCTCATGCATATTAACACCCTTTAAACGGATTGCAACACCATTGACAAGAAGCTGTGAATTAACAATTTCCACTTTTCTGAATCCTATTTTTGTACTTATACTTTCAAAGATATTTCCGTTTTTGTCTTTAAGGCTTATAACCAGTGAATAAAGGTTTGGCTTTTCATCTGACCATTTTTTTACACCTGGTAGAGTTTTGCTAAAGTCAACTTTTATATTGCCTTCAGGTAATTTGACCTCCTTCGATTCAGTGAACAACTTTTGTGAGCCATCGTAAAGTGATGCCTCAAGCACAAAATCGTTATCATTTGCAACTGCACTTTTTAATGCAACATTAACTTTCATCAGACCGTCATTGTAATTGTTCTTTAGGTCGCCAACCGCAAAAAAGTCTTTGATATATGTTTTTGGACGTGCATGCAGAAAAACGGTCCTCTGAATACCGCTTATTCTCCAAAAATCCTGATCTTCAAGATAACTGCCATCACTCCATCTGTATACCTCCACTGCAAGGGAATTTTTTCCTCCCTTAAGATAATTTGTAATATTAAATTCAGCAGGCATTTTGCTATCCTCGCTGTAGCCAACAAGTTTCTCATTTACCCATACATAAAACGCTGAACTAACTGCCCCGAAATGAAGAAATATTTCTTTGTTTTTCCAGTCAGATGGAATTATGAAATTCCTTTTGTACGATCCAACCGGATTCCAGTCATGAGGAATCGCCGGCGGAACTTTTTTATATGAACCCTTGGAATTGAATACATCCTCATAGGTCCAAAAAGGATAAACTATATTTGCATAAACAGGAACATCGTAACCTTTCATCTGCCAGTTTGATGGCACTTCAATATCCTTCCAGTCACGCGTATCATAATCATCTTTGAAGAACCAGAAGGGACGCCGATCAGGTGACTTAACCCAATTAAATTTCCATTTACCATCGAGAGATTTATAATTTGGAGAATTCGCTTTTATTGACTCAAGAGCACTTTGTTCATCAGCGAAACTAATCAGAGATGCGTGCGGATCCTCCCTGTTTATATTAAACACCTGTGGATTTTCCCAGTCGCGGGGCTCCTTTTCAGTGTAGGGAACTCCTTCATACTTGCTTAGTTTTTTACATGCAGAAAACGAAATGGCAATCATAAGGACATAAAATGATATTCTCTTCATGGTATCTGAATTTTAACCGTCATAAAGTTAATAAAAAATGTATTCGCACAATTGTAAAAACATTCTCCCTGACAGTGTCAAAAAAACCGTTTTAATCATTCAATCCCAGAAATTTACTTACTATAGAGATATCTGAAGGTGAATTAATGTTTGTGAACACACTTTTGGATTTTTCGGATCCTTCAATTTGAAAGTAGCGAACATCTGTCTTTCTTATAAAATCTCGTATAGCAGAACCGTTATTTTCTTCAAAATAATCTTCGAGAATTCTGAAAAGAGTTTTTTTATAAATTCCATGAAGGGGTTCAATATAATTATCAATCTGCGGAATAAGAACATCACACTTGTTACTGTTGTAAAAATCTATCTGACTGGCAATTATTTCCTTATCAAGCAGGGGCATGTCTCCTGCAAAAACAAAGACAGCCTCCGCTTCAGATTCTTTAAGGGCAGCGTGAATTCCTCCAAGAGGTCCTTTATTCAATAACTTATCACCAACGATTTTGTAATTGTTATATTCCTGAAATTCATGTGGTGTGTTTGTAACTATAATTATCTCATCGAAAATATCGCCAATTGTTTCAATAATTCTTGAAATAATCGATTTGCCATAAATGACAATATTTGCCTTTATTAAGCCATTAAATCGTTTACTGTCCCCCCCGGCCAGAATTACCCCTGAAATATTATGTGCCATCATGACAATCCGGTCATCACACCATTCTTATCAAAACAAATATTTTCTTTCCTGAATTTTATTTGCACATCTTCAGTTTTTTTTATAAATTGATAGGTTGACATTTACATGCTTCAACAAATGTAAAAAATTAATTCAGCTCCCGGGCATTTCAGAAAATTAACACATAATAACCTTACTATCATGGATAAAAAAATCTCAACACTTTATGCTGACTACAAACAAGGACGGACAAATCGACGCGATTTTGTCAGAAAACTTGCTATAGTCGCAGGCAGTACTGCTGCCGCTATGGCAATGCTACCTGTTCTGGAATACAACAATTTAAAAACTTCCGGAACTACTCAGGATGATCCTGAACTTATGTCGGAATTTATAAAATATCCGGGTGCAACGGGAGAAATAAGAGCTTTTCTCTCGCATCCTAAGGAAGGCAAAAAATTTCCGGCTGTGATTGTAATTCATGAAATATTTGGATTGAATCCGCATATTCTGAATGTCACCAAGAGAATTGCGAAAGAAGGATTCCTCGTAATGGCCCCTGATGCTTTGTCTCCACTGGGAGGCACACCTGAAAATGATCAGGAAAAAGCTATGTCTATGATCCGCGGGCTTGACCAGGGACAGACGGTCAATAATTTTGTGGCAGCCGTAAAATTTCTTAAGACTAATCCCCTTTCGACGGGAAAAGTTGGTTGCACTGGTTTCTGCTGGGGAGGAGGCATGACAAACCAGGTGGCAGTCAATTCACCTGATCTTGACGCTGCAGTTCCTTATTATGGCATGCAACCGGCTGCAGATGACGTAGCCAGAATAAAAGCTCCATTGATGGCACATTATGGTGCAAATGATCCGCGAATTGATGATGGAATACCAGCTTTTGAAGAGGCATTGAAGAAATATAAAAAAGAATATCAGATATTTATTTATGAAGGAGCGGGCCATGCATTTAATAACGATTCCAATCCTGAACGTTATAATGAGAAAGCGGCAAAACTTGCATGGTCAAGAACAATAGCTTTTTTTAAGGAAAAACTGAAATAGAAACAGGATATCTATTAACCGCAGAGTTCGCATCCGCCAGCTGGCGGAAAACAAAGATCGCAAAGAATTGCAACACGATTTTTCTCTTACTTGAGATCGGCCTCTCCCCAACCCCTCCCCCAAGAGGGAGGGGCTATATAATTACTAATCTGAGTATTACCCTCTTCTCTCCTGGGAGAAGGAGGCAGGGGGATGAGGTAAAAAACCACTCTGATTTTTCCATACAGCAGCTATTGCCTCAATAAATGGCCGGCAATGATTAAAAAAGTATTTATATCCTTTGCAGAGGTAGTTT
Source organism: Bacteroidales bacterium (assembly GCA_050014255.1). GTDB lineage: Bacteria > Bacteroidota > Bacteroidia > Bacteroidales > VadinHA17 > LD21. Next base: position 23,175 of record JBEKDR010000052.1, read on the forward strand.
AAACCGGCCTCTCCATCAGGGGTCAAAATGAACCGGTTCTTAGGACATTCACCGTTGCACATCGCCAGGACTTCACATTCAGTACAAAATTTAGGAAGCATAGCTGATTTAGCTCTGCCAAATGCTTTTTGCCTTTCGCTTTCAAGGAAGTAGTTCAGAGAATGATCCATGATATTTCCAAGCCGATAGTCTTTATTTACATAATGGTCGCACGAATAAAAATCTCCATTATGCTCAACAACCGGGACCCTGCCGCAGTTTATTTTGAAAATGCATAATGTATGTTCCTGATCAAAAGCAGTCCGGGCAGCCTCTTCAAAAATTTGAATTTTTATTTCACCAACATCATTTTCAACCCATACATCAAAAATTTCACTCAGAAAAACCCCAAATTCTCCGGAAGGAACTGAATCTGTGCTGACTCCTGTTGAGTTACCACTATCAGGAACGACAAGGGGAAGAAAAGTTATATATTTCGCTCCCATTTTTTTAAGAAAGTCATAAATAGTAAGCGGATGCTTAACATTTTCAGCGTTTACAACACAGAGTATCTCCGGAGTAACACCATGTCTTTTTAAAAGTTGATATCCCCTGTCAACCTGGTGCCATGTCTTACTGTCATCTTTTGTCCGACGGTATTTATTATGAAACTCAGCCGGGCCATCAATGCTGATGCCAATTATGAAGCTCTCCTGAACAATAAACCTGCACCACTCTTCATTAATAAGCGTTCCATTGGTCTGGATCCCATTCACAATCCTCTTTCCCGCTGGTTTGTGAGCCGTTTGAAGTCTCAGAACTTTCCTGTAGAAGTCAATTCCTGCCAATAAAGGTTCTCCTCCATGCCATGAAAAACTTATAATATTTTCTGTTGATGCCTCAATATGTTGTACGATATATTTTCCCAGTATATCATCAGTCATAATAAAATGACTTGTATCCGGGTACAGATTCCTCTTACTCAAATAATAACAGTATTTGCAGTTGAGATTGCAGGTTGACCCGACTGGTTTGGCAAATAACTGAAAATCACTTAAGATCTGTTCCATTTAATAATATTCTCTTTGCCTGGTTCAGGAAGGTTCATTCTAATGCGCCATTCCATTGGAAAATAGTTATTCACCCTGTTGCCGATATTATTGATGAAACCCAAATTAATACCATTGTAAGTTATAATATTCCATCCTTTTGCCACATTATGAAGTGCGAAATTATCTCTTCTCATGAATGCCAGAGCTTCAGAAATATTAATTTCATGCGCAGGGAAAGCATCGGTCCTAATAGCTTGAGACAAGGCAAGTTCATGCGAAGGCAGGTAATTTTTGTTTTTGACTGAAAACACTTTTACCCCGGCCTTTACAATTTTCAGGCTGCTATAAATGTGCAGGTAATCATTTATAGCACATGGAAGAGCGAAAAGTTCATCTCCCCATTTGAAAACTCTTTCTTTTGAAAACTGAGTCCATTGATGTGCAATATTGAGATCATTTTTATCTGGCTGGAGTTCCATTCTCCTATGGTTTTTCATTTTAGCCTTTTCCTGTTTACCCGTTTTCCGTATAGCAGAAATGAAGAATCCTTCACCTCTCACTTTATCAGGGTAAAATCCGTATCCAAAAATACCTTCAAAGTCTATTTCGATAATCCCATTAAAATCTGAAATATCCAGTCGGATACATTCTGCTTCCTTCTTCCCGATGAACCATTTTATGCTTTCCTCATTTTCTCCCGGATTAAAAGTGCAGGTACTGTAAACCAGGATACCGTCTTCTTTCAGAGCAGGCCAGATATCCATCAGTATCCTTTTCTGCCTTTCAGAGCAATGAGCCATATTGCCTGCTGACCATTCACGAA
>JBEKDR010000053.1:0-24784 GCA_050014255.1 Bacteroidales bacterium
CATCATCCAGCGAATTGCATCCATGTAATGAACACCCCAATTCCCCATCTGACTTGAATAATCGCCCCACCATCTGAACATATAAGGGGCAATATTATATTGATACGGGCGAAAGGCACGTGGGCCTAACCACATATCCCAGTTAAAATCTTTGGGCGGTTGTTCCGGTTTCAATTTTCCGATCCCATCGGGAAACATATTACTGACCCTGGCAGCTCGTGCGACAGATATTTTACCAATTTTGCCTCCTGAAATTTCTTTGGCAAGTTTCTGATAAGCCCTGTTACCGCGTCGGTTAAGACCGACTGCAACAACCCTGTTTGTGTCTTTTTGAGCATTGACCATTGCCCTGCCTTCCATGATTGTCGCGGTCAAAGGTTTTTCGACATAAACATCTTTCCCTGCCTTCATTGCATCAATTGTCATAAGAGCATGCCAATGGTCGGGCGTAGCAATACAAACTGCATCAATATTCTTATTTTCAAGAAGTTTTCGATAATCGTGATAAACTGCAGGAGTTATTGGAAATTTCTCACCCATTTTTGGCACCTGACCAGGCCTGTCTTTGAGATAACGTGGGTCAACTTTGCTGTGGTCGCGAAGCAGGTACGGTTCATATATATCGCAGAGAGCTGCCACTTCTAAGTCGGGTTGATTCATGAAAAGATTCAAAAGCTGCGAGCCCCGGTTACCGATGCCGATAAAACCAACCCGGATTTTTTCATTGGCTCCTTTTGTCCTGGAATAACTTGCAGCAGTCATCACAGGTGCTCCCAGGGCTACCCCCACAGTCATTATACCTGTTTTGGCAATAAACTTACGACGGGTTGTGTTGTTTGAGTTATTCATGATCTTCAGTTTTAGTGGTTTTTAGCCTTTACGGGCTTTTATTTGAGCAATTTCAGAATCATGAGTAATGAACATTCGAACTTTATTATCAAACTTTTAAAAAATTCTGGGTATAAAATGAATATAAATATCTTATGAATTATTACCATTTAAAATTACAAAAAGTAAAGTTTTGTACAATATTTTATTCCAATTCTCTCCACTCAAGTGGAAAAGTCAGTAACCTTGACCATAGTTGACATAATAAATTGACCATCCGCACTTGGAGTAAAATGCTTGTTAATTAGTTCTACTTTGACAGATTGAAGCTCTTGGCGGCAAGCTACGGAGAACCGATCCGCCATCTGGTGGAGAGCTCGGCGAAGCCAATGCGCTCGCGGGGATTCAACGGAAAGTGAATAAAACCCTTGAAGAAACGAGTCTTCATGGGACCTCAAAAAACAAAGTTTTCGTACATTGCAACTTCAGGTAGCTTTGAATATTATGAGAAAAAGAAACCTTATTATTGGATTGGCCTGCCTTATTGAGGCAACCACCGGCTTAACTGAGAATAGTCTTTTTCAACGTTATAAAAAAAATCCGCACCTATGAAAAAAAATATCCCCTTCCTTATTTTGTTACTCTGCACAATAGCGTTTGCAGAATGTAAACAAAGTTCTGATAAAAGAAACACCATTTCACTTAACGGAATATGGCAGATAGCCGATGGTAAAAAAGATGTTGTACCTGCAAAATTTGACCGTACCATTCCGGTTCCCGGACTGGTTACCCTGGCTCAACCGGCTTTTGTAAATGCTGCACCACCAGTAGCTGACAGGATTTCCATTGATAAAAATCTGGACTTATTTTATCATCAGCAGGATAGTCTTCGTGAGACCTATTGGTATCATCGCACTTTCACTATAACCCAAGATATTCCTGAAATAGCTCTTTTGAAGATTGGAAAAGCAATGTTTGGTACCAGAGTATATCTGAACGGAACTTATATCGGGGAGCATATGCCCTGTTTTACACCCGGGTATTTCGATTTAAAAAAATCGCTTCATAAAGGAGAGAATGAATTGATTATTGCGGTGGGTTCATGCAGGAACTCATTGCCCCAGGATATGCCGGATGGTTTTGATTATGAAAAAAAACATTACATATCCGGAATCTTTGATAATGTTGATCTTATTTTAAGCGGGACACCTTATATCCGGAATGTTCAGGTAGCACCTGACATTAAGAAAAAATCAGCCCGGATTCAAACCATTCTTTACAACACCGGGACATCTTCTTCTTCAAATATTTCTTTTGTTATCAAAGAGGTAAAAACCGGAATCGTTGCAGGAGAATTCGTGACTGATAAAATATTATTGAATGCCAATAGTGAAAAGATAATTAATATTGAAATACCAATCAGGGATTGTGTGTTCTGGTCACCCGAAACGCCATTTTTATATACTTTGGAAGTGAGCACTAATGGTGATGCTTACAAAACCAGTTTTGGAATGCGTGAACTTCGTTTTGATACTATCGCTCATCAGGCAGTGCTGAACGGGAAGCCCTATTTTTTAAGAGGCACAAACATTTCACTATATCGTTTTTTTGAAGATCCATTGTGTGGAAATCTACCCTGGGACTATGACTGGGTACGCAAAATGCACCAGACGTTTAAAAAGGATATGCACTGGAATTCATATCGGAATTGTATTGGTTTTCCTCCTGAAGAATGGTACAATATTGCTGATGAAGAAGGTTTTATGATTCAGGATGAATTTCCGATCTGGTATGGAGGCACAAACTGGAACACCTGGATAAAGAATTTAAATAGTGATGAACTGACCAATGAGTATCAAGAATGGATGCAAGAGCGCTGGAACCATCCATCCGTAGTTATCTGGGATGCCAGTAACGAAACTCAATTATCTAAACCTGATATTGATACAGCAATAGCCAGAGTCAGAACTCTCGACTTATCAGATAGAAGCTGGGATAACAGTTATAGTACTTTTCGTTCCGGGAGCGATATATTTGAGTCGCATCCTTATCATTTTTATGATGCTAATTTTAAATTTAAAGATATTGCCAAAGCAAGTATAATTCCTGAAGGCAATGCTATGAAAAATCCTGGCACTTATCCAGTAATTATAAATGAATACGGATGGCTTTGGTTAAACCGCGACGGTAGTCCGACTACACTTACCAGACAACTTCTTGAAAATATTTTGGGTAAAAACGCAACTGCACAAGATCGTCGGGAGTTATGTGCACAATACATTGCTGCAGAAACTGAATTCTGGCGTTGCCACAGAAAAGCTGCCGGGGTAATGTATTTTACAGGACTTGGTTATGACAGGCCCGATGGTCAGACATGCGACAACTGGATTGATCTGAAGAGTCTGAAATGGGAACCTGAATTTTATAATTATGTACGGGATGCATTCTCGCCAATTGGTTTAATGATTGATTTCTGGGACGAGACAATAAAAAAAGGCCCTCCTCAGGACATTTCTATCATTGCTATAAACGACCTTGATAAAGATTGGCAGGGGAAAATCAGGCTCAGGTTATTGAAAAACGGAACAGTTGTTCAGGAAAAAACGCAGGAAATTATCATTTCTGCTTATGGTCAGAACAAACTTTCTTTTCTATTTGACTTTGATCTGAAAGAAGGAAATTATACCATTGAAGCATCGCTTTTAGATACACCTTTTGGCACTATTAAAAGCATCAGGAATATTAAAATGTAATCTTCTAAAAACTTAATTTCTTATTTTTCACACTGTGCAATTGCGCTCTTGAAAGCTTCGGCAATATTTTTGGCTGTTTCTACATCGTTTGCCCCGATCTCTACATCGGTTCCCCAGGCTTGCTGTGCCCCGTTTTTATATACTTTCACAAGTTTTTCTTTGTTTTTGCAGGAAAGGGTCACTTCCACATTTTTGCCGCTCACTTTGAAATCGACCATTTGCTTATTCATATCGGAAAGGGCGAATTCATAAATTTCATCTGTTGTTTTGCCTTTATCGTCAGTAATGGAAATGGTTAGTGAAATTTTACAAGGATCATTATTGGTGAACTCTATCTTTTGTTTTTCCTCGGTTCCTTCGCTTTTCAGATCGCCAACATTTTCCGTGATAAACTTCATGGCAGATTGTTTATCGGCCAAAACCTTGTCTTTTGGCTTGCTATTGCTGGCTAGATATTTAATGGCTTCGGCGATGTCCTGGGCTTGTTTGGCATCGAAAGCCATGATTTCTATGCCATCATCAAATGCTTGTTGTTTACCTTCTTTAAAAACCTTTACAAAAGCTTTTTTGTTATTAACTGATGCTCCCACGTTCAGATATTTTCCCGATGACCCTATTTTTACCGTTCCGGGATCTAACATATATGGATAAAATTCAAATGATTGTTCTCCCGATATGCCTTTCGCATCGGTCTTACCCTGCACATATTTGACATTCAGAGGTTCGGTCGAAACAGAGCTAAAATCAAGCTTAAATATGTCGGTCCCGATGGTTTCACCCTTTATCGTACTGGATAAATAGGTAATGGCATCGCCAATGTTTTTCCAGGTAGCAGGCTGAGTTTCAGAGTTTTTTATGGCTGCTTTAAAAGCTTCCACCATTTCACGGGAAGTTTCAATATCGGTAGTTAAAATATCAACCTCATTTTGAAAATCCTGCAGTGCGTTGTCTTTATAATACTTTATGAACTTTGTCTTGTTCTTCGAAATGGAAACGATGGTTATCTTTTTCCCGCTTACTTTAAAGTTTAAGCTGTTTGCATCTATGTCGCTGAGATAAAACTCGTACCGTTCCTCAATGGATTTGCCTTTCGAATCGGGCTCAGCATAAGTAAATATCGATTTTGTACCATTTCCCGGGGTGAAATTGATTTTTTGGCTAAGTGTTTTTTTCTCCAAAGTCAGTTCTGTGGTGTTTTTCGTAACAAAATCCAGTGATTTTTGCAAGCTGCCAAAATCAGGGATTACCGATTTACTTTTTTCAATAGCTGTTGAAAAGGCAGCAATGATATTGCGGGCCTGGTCGATATCTTCTGCAACGATTTCAAATTCATTATCAAAGCTTTGTTGTTCATTGTTTTTAGTATATTTAATATAATGTTCGTTCCCTTTGGTTTCAACCGAAACCGAAAGTTGTGTCCCACTGATCTTAACGACTAAATTTTTCTTATCGATATCCAGTACACTGAATTCATATTTTTCTTCCGTGGAAACATTTTTCTGATCGGTCTTTTTCACGGTAAAACTGGCCAGGTAGTCCTTACTGTCACCAAATGAGAAGGATTGTTCGACAGTTGCCGGGCCTGAATTTAATTTGGAAATGTTGTTTTTAAGCCAGTTCAGCGCATCTGCATTCGTGTTCCATCCTTTTTCGCCAGAGCTGACCAATGGTATGGCGGTCTTAAATAGGTTTGCCAATTCCGTAGCTGCATCGGCACCGGATAATAAAATTTCTAAAAAATTAGTATAACTATCAAGCTTATCTTCCTTGAAGTGCTTAATGAACTTTTGATTGTTATTGATCGATAAGTTTATAAAAAGTTTTTTCCCGGATGTTTTACGGATAATGGTGTTTTTGTCAATGTCAGAAACATAGAATTCAAAACTTTCTTTGGCAGTTTTGCCTTTTTCGTCAACCAATACAGAAACGAAACTAAGCTTTCCTTTACTTTCGTCCAAAATATCGATTGACTGTTTATAGGTGCTTTTGTCAATCTGGACATCCTGTACTTTCTCTTTTATTGAGGCAAGTGATTGACTTAGCTTATCCTGCGATTTCGCATAGAAATTCGAAACCGTTGAGAGAGCTACTATACAAAAGATTTGAATAAAACTCGTTTTCATAGTTTTTAAGTTTAATGTTTTGAATAAAGGTACAAAAATTCAGCAAATAGCATATGCTCATCCTATTTGTACAATACTGCCATGATGTGGGACCGGTGAAATCTATTACACGCATCACTATTAAATATAGACCGTCTTTATTTAAAAAGCTGTCATGATGAAGCTTGACGAAAATACAATTGAGAAATTCATTCGTGAAAACAAAGATAAATTTGGTGTTTATCGTCTTCCTGATAACCATCTGGAAAAATTCTTGTTTAAATTAAATTATAGACTCAGGCACATAATCAGTATTGTTCCATATCTTATCAGAGTCTCAATTGCCACCATTATTATATTCCTGGCATCAATTTTAATCTGGAATAATTATATCAGAAAAGACAGGCACGAAGTTACACTAAGAAATAAAATATCGTTAGTCATTCACAAAATAACATCATAGGATGCGCAGCAACTTCCAAAATGCAAGTCATTAATTAAAGAATGAAAATATAACTAATCGCATAAAATCTTAATTGTCATGGAAAATTCAAAAATGAAAAAACATGTAACCCTGGTCGGATCTATTCAAATAGGCTTTGCCGTCATTGGTTTAATGGGAGCTGTAGCAATTTTCGTTGCTCTCTCGTTTGCCAGAGCATTTACAGAAAATGATGATGTCGCACAAATAGTTCTCAGGTTTTTATCTGTCAGTCTTCCTATTCTTATCGGGACTCTGTCAACTCTGGGGCTGGTTGGTGGCATCGGTCTTCTTGTCTATAAACCCTGGGCAAGATACCTGGTAATCGTTATTGCTACACTTGGGTGTGTGAATATACCGATTGGAACGATAAAAGGCGTCTACTCAATTTGGGTATTGATTCAGGACGAAACTATTGAATTGTTTTCTAAATAATGCTCTCTATTCCATTAATTTTCAATTTATAACACTTTGTGGGTAATATCTGTTTTGATGGCAAAATCTATTTTAAAATCACGTAAACTTTAACTCGAAAACAGCAATGAAAAATGACAGATCAGGCAAAAGAATAGTTTATACCATATTTTGTTCCTGCCTGTTTATAAGCGGATTTCAGGCAATGGCGCAGGAGACTGACTCCATAAGTAAATCCGGACAGGTTAATAAATTGTTTGAGCGCACAATCAACAAAGGTTTTCCCGGAGCATCAGTAATTGTAATTCATCATGGAAAAATACTTCTGAATAAAGGGTATGGCCAAGCGAACGTTGAGAAAAACGAACCAAATACTCCTTTGACTATCTTTCGTTTAGGATCGATTACAAAACAGTTTACTGCAATGGCTATTCTGCAGTTGTATGATAAACAGATGCTTCAGATAAATGATTATGTTGAAAAGTATTTTCCCGGTACCTTGAACGGGAATAAGATAACAATAAAGAATCTGTTGACTCATACATCCGGGATAACGGAATCATTAAATGCGGAATTGGCATTTACTCCCGGTGCTCAAATAAGTTACAGTAATGCAGGATATAATCTATTGGGGAAAATTATTGAAAAAGTATCAGGTATGTCTTATGAAAAATATTTGCAGGAGAATATTTTCGGACCTTTGGGAATGAAGAACACCGGCTATGAACATCCTGATAATAAGATCATGAACAGAGCTGCCGGATATAAAATCAATGAAAGTGGTATATATACAAACGCAGGCGAATACGATATTTCTGGAGCTTTCGCTGCGGGGGCCCTGTATTCAACTACAGAGGACATGTACAGGTGGGATCAGGCTCTTTATACTGAAAAACTGGTTAAGGCAACCACATTAAATGAAGCATTCAGTCAGGCGACACTGAACGATGGAAATGCGATTAAGTATGGTTTTGGCTGGATGGTCAGTCAATTTAGAGGTCTGAAAGAAGTGGGGCATGGCGGTGATATAACAGGTTTTAATTCATATATCGCCCGTTACCCCGATGAACAATTTACCGTAATAGTATTATCAAATATCGAAATGAGACCGCCTAGTCCGCTGCCTAATGCAGGTGACCTTGCACATAAAATTGCTGAATTATACTTGTCTGATAAAATGAGCACAACAAAAATGCACTTAGCAATTCAGCTTGATTCCAATATTCTCGATAGTTACACCGGTCAGTACAAATGGGTCAATGCATCAAAAGGTTGGATAGAAGCCAGCGGTGAGATCTTTACTATTGTAAAAAGGAATAATCAACTTTTTGGTCAGAGCAAATTGGGAGAGGTTGAGCTTTCAGCAGAAGCAGAAAACCAGTTTTTCATGAAAGATAATTCGACAATCAAATTCACAAAAGATAATGCCATTGTGACCGGAATGATATTGGATGCAATGGGTCTTGGAGTTGCAATTGTGAATGCCGAAAAATTACGTTAAAAACAAAGCTGGTATCTCATTATCTTATACTGTTTTTTTTGATTTTAGAGTACTTTATGTGAATGCACAGCTGATTTGATTTAATTTTTCTTAAACAAGCCATATATTTCATGTCCTATATTAAGTTCAGGATTGATTCTGATTATTGAAAAGTGCTGATAAATACTAAAGATATAAGTAATCCATTTCGCCCTGTCCTGTATATACCATTTGTCCAATATTTTTTCCTTTTTTAATTCAATATTGTAAATCCCGGTACCTTTTCTCATTAAGGAAGAATCTGCATTTTTCCTGATAGAAACAGGACTCATTAATTTTTGATTCTTTTCCCACCCGTTGCCCCGTAAAGTGGTTTTTATTGTATATGTGTAATAATCAACAGGAATGAATCCTTCCTTAATTAAGAATGCTTTAAGTCCTTTCCCGTCATAATAATTCACATGATTTATAAGAAGTTCAGATGCCGAATCAGTCAATATTGAAGTCAGATAATGCTTCCAGACATCTTCATGCCCGTTGGGGGTAATAAAATGGAAAAATCCATCGGAGGTCAGATACCTGTTCACGTTCTTTACTACTTTTGATATATCGGATACGTGCTCGATAATATCCCTTGCAACCACCAGATCGAACTTATTAGTACAATCCTCTATAAAATGGTCCGGAATGTCGTGTATAATTTTAAACTTGTGATGTTCCTGATTAAAATTTATAACATGGAGGTTTATATCCATTATTGTTATATCGACATTGGGAAAAACAAATTTTAATCCGGCAGAAAAATAACCCGATCCGGGACCCAGTTCCAGAACTGATCGCGGTGATATTTTCTTTCTTTTTAATGAGTATCCAAATACGACTCCCCGTCTGAAGTTTCTGACAAAATTGACACATTCTTCTTTATCGCTCGATCTCGCAGACTCCTCAATATAATATGCATTACATCCTTTTGAAATTTCTGAATCGGTCAGCATCGGGTCGAGTTGAATATGATTGCATTTTGAGCATTTAATGAGTCTTGCTGTTTTAATGTCCCAGTAATCTACAACCGCGATCTGTTCCCCCATTTTTTCGTTACAAATCCTGCAATTTTCCTCTCTCTCAACAAGATTTCCTCCGATGGGAGCGGAGATTCTTCTGAATATATTTTTCATTGTTATTTGAAGAGAAACTTTATTTATCCTCCCCGGATTTGAATGAAGTCCATGGCTGTGTCGGGCGATCCTTAAGTAAGCCATTCATCCAGTCGAATTGTTGATGTTTCTCTAAAAAAGATTTTGCATCAAATGGGATACCGCATGCGGAACCCCATCGTGCAACAAATGACATCTGTTTTGCCATCTTTGAATCGACGACTTTCCCGTCAATTGTTCCCCAGGGGGAAAAAGGAATATCAGCTCCATATATATCCGGGTCCAGATCAGGATGAGAACAAAGTGTTCTTAGGGATGGGTTATTTGTATTTAAATAAGTATCGTAATGATCGGCTTCGAATTCTTTTGCCAGTTCCAGGTTTATTTTACCTGCATTTTCTTTCATTAATTGTTTCCACCGGACTCTTCTGGCAACTGAAGAATTCTTAATGTCCATTTCAGAAGTCTTGGTTTCGAACCTAAGGATTCTGAGATCTTCAGCAACATTTGATCCGACGAAATAGCCATCTTTTTTCTTTTCAAAACCAACATACTTCAGTCCGAGTTCAAGCCGGGCGATTTCGTTGGTATTTATATCACCAATCAGCCATGCATTTGCGTAACCCCCGTTGTTTCCTGTTTTCATAATTTCACACCATTCATCAATAGTGGAAGCATATTGGGTTGCATGCCTCATCCGTGCAAATTCAGGAATCCCCTTTTCATCGAAAGGGAAAAAATCTCCAATTGTTGTTTCGGAACCTACGAGTCCGGCATTTGTAATAAAGAAGTCAGTTTCGCTGTGAATTAATCCTGCCACAGATTGCATTAATATCCGGTGTCCCTTATCAGGGAGAATATCTATAATAACATTGCATAAAGGATAATAAAATGAACTCATGGTATTATGCCCAAGAACAATGCCACCATCTGCAGTCATACTTCCAGTCGCAATAAATGAGCTGCATGATTCCTTTTTAGGATCAGGAGAATTGGGCGATATTGATTTTTTTACTGTAGGCCACCAGTAACCCATGAATTCAGTGGAAGCATTGTAAGCTACAATTTCATCACGGGTAGATAATTCACCCGCAGCTTTCATTCCTTCAACAATTCCATTCATTTCCTCCATGTTTTCAGCATCAATGTGCGGATTGAACATTTCTGCACTCTTCCGAACCATCCATTGCCATTCCATCGCGGTCTGATAATGCCAGACCTGGCTCATCTCCCAGAGAGCTTCCTTAATTTCTTTAGCTAGTAAATATCCATGCTGGAAGCCACGCTCTTCAGGTGTACCTTCGATATGAAGATAAACCCATCCATTTTTTTCATGACGATTTGCTTTTGACAGCCATGATTTCTGCTCATTTGTAAGCTGACTATCAGCCTGACTATGAGCTGAAACGTTAAAAATAAATACCGCTAAAAGGAGAATTATTACATGTTTCTTCATTGTTCAAAGATTTTAAGCCAAATGAAACATAAAATTATCAATTAATCCATTACATGCACTTTTCTTTTCATCCAGGAATCGAATTTTCGTCTGAAAAAGCAGGTAATTTTATAACAAAATCAGGCTGGAGCAACCACAAAGAGAGCAACCTGAACACCTTCAGATTGCTCTCATGAATCAGAAATTTGTTTTTAATATCTTTTCTCTGTTAAAAGGTCCTACCTGAGGTAAATAAATTCCCTCCATTCGCTATATATACCTGGTCTTCCTGTTGCTTTGGAAAATGATCTTACTCTCCATCTACCCGGTTGTTTTCCAATAAAATTAAGTGTATAAGAAGGCACGTTGGTGGTTGCACTTTTAAGTAGTTTCCATTTGCCGTCGTTGTATTCAACCACAATTTCATATTTACTGGCACCTTCAACATGTTTCCACTCAAATATTGTTTTCCGAGGAAACATATTTAATTTTGCATCCGGTATTGGCGCTACAAGTTCAGGCGGGGCAATCTGTTCGGGTGTTATAGCCCTGTGTACCTGCGCCTTAGCCGTAAATGTAAGATTCAATAAGATGATTGAAATTGACAACAATAAAATTCTGCGTTTCATTTTAATTTCCTCCTCTTTTAATATAAAAATAATTAAAATCAAGCTTGTTTATCGTATAAAAATATACATTTTTTTAGAATAACATGCATGATTATTCTAAAATCCACTTACCCAATGTTACCCTTCTGGGGAACCCTGTGGATGAACACAAAACTATGGTTGCCGTGTAGGACTTACCATCTAAAACAGTCAGCAATCTAGCTCTTAATTGAATGAGTACTTTCGTCCCAGTAGACTGTTTTCTGACGGAAGTAGGCTTCATTTGCCATGTGGCAGGCAATAGCCGCATGATTCCCGAAAACGGCATCTTCCACAACAGGCTTTCTCGATTTCACTGATTCGAAAAAGTTCCACATGTGGGGATTAAAATCATCCCAGTCGTGACCACGATAGTTCACCTCATCATAAAGGGGTTCCTTCCCAAGCTTGGGGGCATGTTCACTGTACCATTTACTCTCATATTCAGCACGCATCTGATGCGGAAATCCGCCTGCATAGTAACTTGGAGCAAGGTCAATGCCAGGTTGTGGTGCATAACGGAGGTTAAACTCGCCTGCGTCGAGAATACCCTTGGGCCCCATAAACCGGGCCAGCTCAGGAGTCTCAGTTCCAAGACCTAACCTGCAATAAACAGGAACACCGTGATAATCAAACAGAACAACATGCAAATCTGGCATGTTTCTTCCGTCTTTCCAGCGGAAGATACCCCCCAGGGCTGTAGCAGACCGTGGAGCTTCATTCCATCCTAATGTAACCATCATGCCACTGACTAAATGAACCATTAGATCACCACCCACTCCGGTACCATACTCTTTCCAGCAGCGCCAGCGTGCGAAACGTTCTTTATTAAACGGAATCTTCGGAGCATCATTCAGCCAGGTATCCCAGTCAAGATTACTGGGAGACAAATCAGTTGGTGGAGGGTACTCCCAGGCACCTGTGGGATCATTACGGCCCAGAGTTATTTCAACCTGTTCTATATCGCCAATAGCTCCGGTGCTATAGAGCTCCCGTGCTTTTTCGCAAAGCATTGAGCTTACTCTCTGGGAACCTATCTCAACAATACGGTTGTTTCTCGTTGCAGCTTCCACCATATCAAAACCATCAGCCACGGTATGCGACATAGGCTTTTCACAATAAATATCTTTCCCGGCATTGCAGGCGTCCACAACAACACGTTTGTGCCAATGATCAGGGACCGCAGCAAGGATGCAATCTATGTCCTTGCGATCGAGCAACTCCTGGTATTTGCGGGTCGTATAAAGGCTGGGATTTCCTGTAATTTCTTTTGCAAGGGTATGTCTGCCGTCGTAAAGATCAGCAGCTGCAACACATTCAATCCCGGGAAGGGTAATAGCTCCGGAGAGCAGCCCGGAGCCCTCCATGCCTATTCCTATTATTCCAAATCGCAGTCTATCGCTTGGAGCGACCTTTTTCGATGACGAACCATAGGGCTGTGCATTCAGCAGGATAGCTTTTGATGCAAGCAGACCACCTGCTGTTGCCATGGCTCCTGTCTGGATGAATTTACGTCTTGTCAGATTGTTTTTCATAAGTCGTACCTCCTTTTTTTCTTATTGAAAATGAAATTACTGTTATTTTGATTCAAGTTGATTTTCTAGAAACACTATGTCATAAGTAAAATTATATTACCGATCAACATAAAACAAATTTTTTTGAATTAAAGTTTCCCCTTTACATCTGACAATATAACAAAAATCCACAGCCAAAAAATCCTTAAAGATTTCTCTGGTATTGTTCAAATTTTTGTAACTTGTATTAAATTAAAAATCAACTAACTATGAAAACATTAATTCTGGTAGTATTATGCCTGACAACATTTTCAACAATTAAAGGACAGGATAAAAAGCTGGTCGGAACATGGAACCTCACAAGCTGGTCTAATATTTCCAGTGCGGGATCTGCTAATATGACTGAAGCCCAGATGAAAGCTGAGAATCAGTCGACTTTGTACATCTTTCTGGAAGATGGAAAATTCAGGGTAACAAGCAATATGGCCGGTTCAGGAACAATGGATACATATGATGGCACCTGGAAATCTTCAGAAAATAAATTGATTATTACTCTGAAGATCGGAGAACAAACAGCCGATCTGGATAATACCTATGAACTGAAAAACGACACTCTTATTTTAACACGTGTCGCTCCTGACAATTCAATAAAGATCGTTAATACTTTCAGCAAGAAAAAATAATTAAGGCTAGAGGTTGATCAGTCTGATATTAATTTTGCTACCCGGGACGAGACTTGCCATATCCCAATGTTTATTCATATAAAGTCAGGAAAGGCCTTTTTATAACACAAATTAAAAACCATCCACCAGGAATTTAATCCGAATGGAATGTTTCTATTGTTTTCTATCTTTGTATTGGATCCTTAGACTCAAATGTTCAGTTGAAGTTTCAAAAACACAAAAAATAAGTACATTTGATTTACCGGTATAAAAATTCATAAATTAATTAAAACCAATTAACGCAAATGAAACTCAAATTTTTGTTAATCGTAATCCTGTTTGCAGGACTTTTTGGAATCAATACATTCGGTCAGACACCCAGATTTAAAATTTCTCTCGCCGAGTGGTCTTTTCACCGTGCATTGGGAAAGGGGGAAATGACTAATCTCGATTTTCCGAAAATTGCAAAAACTGTATACAATCTTGATGCTGTAGAGTACGTTTCATCATTTTTTAAGGGGAAGGCAGAAGATACTGAATACCTTAAAAGTTTAAAAGACACCTGTACAAAATATGGTGTTAAAAGCTTATTGATAATGGTTGATGGTGAAGGCAATCTGGCAGATACTTCTGCCACAGCAAGGCAAAAAGCTGTTGAAAACCACTATAAATGGGTTAAAGCGGCCCAATTCCTGGGATGCCATTCAATAAGGGTTAATGCAGGCGGAAGAGGAACAATGGGGCAGATGCAGGCAGCAGCTATTGACGGTCTGAGCAAATTGTCGGATTATGCAGCAAAGTACAATATCAATGTTATTGTGGAAAACCATGGGGGCAATTCATCGATAGGAAAATGGCTGGCTGAAATTATGAAAGCCGTTAACAGACCCAATTGCGGAACCTTGCCTGATTTGGGGAATTTCTACGAATATGACCGTTACGCAGGAGTCAAGGACATGATGCCTTTTGCAAAGGGTGTCAGTGGAAAAACCCACGAATTTGATCAGGAGGGAAACGAAACAGTTATTGACTATGTAAAAATGATGAAGATTATTGCCGACTCAGGTTTTAAGGGTTATATTGATGTTGAGTACGAAGGCGAAAAATTAAGCGAAGCTGATGGTGTGAAAGCTTCAATAGCACTGGTAAATAAGGTTATTGCTCCATATAATAAATAAATTAAAAGGGGCTGTCAAAAAAGTCCTTTTTCGACAGCCCCTCTATATATTTGAGTATCTTTGAATTACCCCCTTCTCTTTCAGGAGAAGGGGGCGAGGGGGATGAGGTTAGATCACCTTCATATTGACTGGATCCCAGTTAATTATTTTTTTCTGGAAATAACTGTCATTGCATGCCAGACAGGGAGCACATGCCATGAATGCGAATACAGGATCCTCAACTACAGGTTTGCCGGTTCTGACTCCCTCGAAGAAATTAGTAAAATGCTCAAGATGTTCATCATAACCTTCAGGAGCAGAGTATTTTGCTCCGGGCTTAACCGGTCTTTCCTGATCTGCTTTTGAATATTTCTGATTGTACCTTTTCAGTAGCTCTTCCTGCATAGCCTTGGGATAAGTATCGAAGGCATCCCATTCTCCTATTCCCGGAGCCTTTGACATAATGCTGTTGGTGATAACAAACCCGTTATCCACCATTTCAATAATGCCTTCACTGCCAATAAATCTGGTTACTGATTTTTCTCCATTGCCGCTCACAAAATTCACCCTTAACATTACCTGGAATGAGGGATGCTCTTTTGTTTCAGGATAATGCATTATTGCTACCATAACATCCGGAACATCACGTTCATCTTTCCACCAGGTGAGCTGGCCGGAAGCAAAAATCTTTTCAGGACCTTTGGAATCGGTCAATACATGTATACCTGACAGCAGATGGACAAATAAATCTCCGGCAACCCCGGTTCCAAAATCACGGTAATTTCTCCACCAGAAAAACTTCTTGGCATCATATGGTATCTTAGGTGTGCCAGCAATATATCTGTCCCAGTCCACCGTCTGCGGTGATCCGTCAGTAGGCATCGTGTATTCCCAGGCACCGAGAGCATCCTGCCTGTCAAATGAAGCCTCAATACAATTAAGCTGGCCAATAATACCTGTTTTGTATAGCTCTTTTGCTTTGCGATAAACTATGCTGCTTACCCGCTGACTTCCGACCTGCATTGTTTTTTTAGTTTTATCATGAGTTGAGATAACGTCCAGGCCCTCACTTACTTTATGTACCATGGGTTTTTCACAATAAACCGATTTACCGGCATTCATGGCATCCATTGAGATCCTTGCATGCCAGTTATCACTGCTTGCAATTACTATTGCATCAATGTCTTTACGGTTCAGAATTTCCCTGTAATCTTTAGTTGTAAAGATATCCTTACCATATTTCTCCTTAACCCTCTCAAGCCTGCCGGAATAGAGGTCGCAGGCAGCAACTAACTCAACTCCCGGGACTTTTATAGCCGTATCGATATCATGGTTGCCCATGATGCCCATTCCAATTCCGGCAATCCTTATTTTGTCGTTAGAAGAGAAACTTCTCTTATACCCTATAATATGTTCTTCCATTTTTTCGCCAGACGCGAAACTGACTAATGGTCCGGCAGACAGAAGCACTGCAGTACCGCCGAGGTTCTGGAGAAATTTCCTTCTTGATGTTTTTGATTTCATATAAGTAAGATTAAGTTTATTATTTGATTTTTTCTAAAAGATCCTTCACAGCATCCTTATGTACCATGAAGTCCATCATCTTAAGTTTTACGTAATCAGAAGAGAAAAAATAGTAGCCGAATTCACTAGCATTGGGGTCGTTGTTTCGTGAACCCGAACCCGAATCTTTTATCAGATACCAGTCCTTTCCATCTTTTTCAAGGTATCCCACCAGGTGCATTCCATGATCATCAGTTGTTGTTCCGTTTGAGAATCTGAATTGCCTGGCATCGTCGTTGATGTATGTCGAAGGAATATCAAAATCAGGTACAATTGCACATTGTGTCTGCCTGTCGAATCCGGGCTCTGATACGTCTCCTCCTATGCTAACTGTGTACCCGTTACGAACAACTTTTTTTAATGTCTCCATGAAGACATCTAGAGGAACATTGCAATAGTCAGTGCTATGCCACCAGTTATCAGGGACTTTGTATTCCACATATTTATAAAATGGTTCCTGTTCATAAGAAAGAATATCGGCATAATCATCAGGATTGATGCGGATAACATCATGAAGATACTGTAGCGGGTTTATCTTTTCCCCATCGACGATGATTTCAGATGGAGGTTCTCCAATGTAATGCTTCATGATAGATTTTATTGTAGCCACTGCAGCCTCTTCATCCCATGCTGAATTAGTTCTCAACGACTGGAGGTAAGATTTCATTTCTGTAACCATTTCCTCACTATTATGGAATTTTCTGGAAACGGGTAATCCTGTATAGTCCGACTCCGGAATAATCCCATACTTCTTCCACATACGTGTAACGGCATTTGCTTCAGAACCCTCATCAAAAGCTGAGCTACCTCTCTCCTGAATGAACCGGCGGGTCTTTTCCACATATTCCCAGTACACGGTATACATTTCAGAAAGCTTTACTTTCATTTTGTTAATCCTGTAAACCTCAGATTCAAGAAAGGATGTGGTTGAGAAGCACCAGCAGGTGTTTGTATTGCCTTGTGAAACAGGCGGATTATGCCATTGTTGATTTTTGTAAAGCTCCACTTTGTTGGGGATCTGATAACTCGTAAGATCAACGCCAAGAACCTTATTCTCTTTTAAAGGAGTTGTCTGTTCCTTTACTTCCCTGTCGTCCTTCATTATTGAATTCTGATAGAATCCGGGCTTTGGTACGGTAAAAATGGCTTTATCTTTATTTTGCCCGTTAACCGGCATAAAAAGCACTAATCCTGAAATGATGATGCCATAAAAGATTCTTAAATTCATTCTGTACATATTTTAAGTTTTTAGGTTAATAAAATTAATGTTTTTAATGAAATCAACATTCCTTGTTCCATTGCTGGTCAGATTAATTGCAGAGCCTTGATTCATGATGCACCTTCTCCATGAACCGCAATATGGGCTGTTGTAAAAGTATAAAATTTAAATTTACCTTGTATGACTACTTATTTTTAATGCAACGAACTGAAAAACCATCTTGCTCGAATCTGCGTTGTTCGTAAACACGACTGGTATCATTACCCATGTACCAGCTCCATGCACCTCCCTCAACAAACTCTGTAGAACTCCACCAGTGGCCATATCTGTCAATATCGTAGTATGCCCCGTTATAGTCACGTCCGCCACCCGGAAGAGCTGTAAAACCCGTTTCATTTGTAGCTCCGGTATTGGGGCTGAGCCAATGGCTTTCACCGGTTTCTATCAGTTTACCGGCAGCAGCACTGTCACCGCCCAGATAGGATATCAGAGTAGCCCATTCGGCATCAGTCGGGACATGCCAACCGGCAGGGCATACATTTCTGTTACCATTATTTGCTGCATCCAGTGCATACCAGTTATATAAAGCTCCATAAGAAGCCAGGTTGTTTACCATATTATCATAATAACAATAACCTGGACTTATCAGATAATACCATTCCAATCTTCCAGTAAAAAGGGGTATCGCCGTACCATCTGAATATTTGGTGGCTTTTAGGTTTTCTTTCATCCAGGTCTGTGCGCCAATAATTATTGTGTTATAAACATTGCCTTCTCCGTCAATAATGGTACCTGAAGTCATAAAACTAATCTGGTTGCCATAAGCTGTTCCTGCCCTGTTTGTTGCATATGCTCTTAAATAATACAATGTATTCGGTGTAAGCTGAGTGATTTTACTGGAAAATGATCCTGATCCACTGCCATCAATTGTATTCTCATTCTCAGTGGTTGGGGCACCAGAGGTGTTCCAACAGACTCCTCTGGATACTACCGGTGCTCCTCCATCATTTGTGATATTTCCTCCTGAGATAGCAGTTGTAAACCCGATGTCAGTGACTGTTGCCGTTGAAATGGCAGGAAGTCCGGGGTTGTCCTTCTTACAGGAATAAATAGCAAGGATTAATAGCAGTAAAACAATAATTCCTGAAATTCTAAATATATCTTTCATATTGAATTATATTTATCTTTCCCCGAATTAATACTTTAACAAATTTACAACTTGTTTATATAAAATAATAAATTGAAGAGCTGTTATCTTTGTTTGAAAATTATTTAATATTCATCAAAGTATGAAAATGAGAAAAAATACCTGGCCAGGACTTCTTGTCTTATTCCTCATCCTGGGTGTAAAAAACATGAATAGCAGATTACTGGCAGCAAATTTCGACCACGATTCTGTTATGATTAAGAAATGTAAGGATTTTAAGATAACAGGAGATGGAGCATCAGAAGCCTGGAATAAAACCGGCTGGATAAACCTGGTTCAGCAGGAGCCGAACAGCCTATATTACCAAACTAAAGTCAAAGTACTTTATTCTGAAACAGGAATCTATTTTCTTTTCAACTGTGAAGATAAAAAGCTGACCTCAACAATGAAAGCTGATAATCTGAATCTATGGGAAGAAGATGTTGTGGAAGCTTTTCTCTGGACTGATGAAAATTTCCCGGTTTATTTCGAGTACGAGCTTTCTCCGTTTAATTTCGAGTTGCCGATTATGGTACCTAATAATAATGGAAATTTTTTAGGCTGGCTTCCCTGGCATTACGAAGGAGACAGAAGAACCCAACATGCCACAAGCGTTACAGGAGGCAGGATGGAAAGCGGAAGTAGCATATCAGGGTGGATCGCCGAGTTTTTTATTCCTTATAAATTGCTTAGGCCGTTAAGCAATGTAACCCCTGTATCGGGAACAAGATGGAGGGCAAATATGTATCGTATTGATTATGACAATGGTGAAGTGGCTTATTGCTGGCAAAAGACCAGCAAAACTTTTCATGAGTATAATAAGTTTGGGATATTTATTTTTGAATAAAACATATTTTTTTAGTAAAATAGTTTGCACATATACTTATTAATCTCAAACAATAACCTTTCTGGTTTGTTTTTTTTTAAAACCTCATTTTGAAAGCTTTTAAAAAAAAATAAAATTGCTTTAAAATAAACTAAAGTTTAATTTTGAGAATAAACTAATTTAGCTTTAATGGAACAGAAAGAGAAATCAAATCATGAATCGTTTAGAGTTTCTGGTGATGAGATTTTATCAAAGGTCAAAGAGATAATTAAAGAAGGCAATGCCAGAAGGATAATTATTAAAAACGAAAAGGACGAGATAATTATGGAATTTCCCCTGACAATTGGCGCCATTGGAGTCGTTTTGGCTCCAATTTTTGCGGCTGTCGGTACTTTAACTGCCCTGGCAACGCATTGTACAATTATTGTCGAAAAAAGAAATAATGAGGAAGAAAAATGATTAATAAGTTTTAACTCAATAATACTGGAATGATGAAAACAACAAAAGCAAAAACAGCCAGCAAACCAAAGAAAACTCCGGGAGCCGGGAAAACGTTAACGAAAAAAAAAGCTACTCCGGGCAAATATGTACCAAGTGAAGAGGAGATTCGCGAAAAAGCCAGGGAAATCTATTACGAACGTATCGCTCGTGGGGAGCATGGGACTCCTGAAGACGACTGGCGTGAAGCTGAAGAACTTTTAAAAGGTTCCTGAGGGTTTGAATTTTAAAACTCTGGGGGAAAATTTGATCTAATTGAAAAAGAAGGTAGAAATGTAATTGAATCCATTTTCACGTAACCACCAGCGAAAAGCTTTGGCAATCTTCCTTTTTTTTAATAAGACAACACCATGCTCGTTTGATATAATCTGGTAGACAGTTTTCATAGCTGCTTACTTCTACTTTATTCTAAATCAATTCAGATCGTAATAACTAAATTTCTTCAGATAATCGAATATTGAGGTTCCAAGAACGTCTTTCTTGTTTATCCTTCCATTTGAATTCAGGAATTTCTCCAATGAGCCTGCGCCACCAAGATGTGATGCAGCTATCATTCCTGATTTAGTAATTACGACGCCATTAATTGAATCCCCGATAAAATGTTCATAATCTGCCAGGATCAGAAGATTTACCCTGATCAGAGTCTTCAAAACTTCCATTTGCAATTCCCTGGGGAAAATTCCGGGATTTGCCTTAAATTTCTTTAATGTTATTTTCCTGTATCCGAGACATTTTAAGGTAGATTCATCAAACTGCCATTCACCGAAACAACCTATCTGGTTAACACATAACCAGTTATTTCCTGATTCGCTGTAACCAAGGTCATTTATAAACCTGGAGAATTCCGATTCATGGTATTTCTCATTAACGAAATCTGATAACGATTTGAATTTAAGCATCCCCAACTTAAAATCAATATTCGGAGCACCGGAGATATGAGAAATAAAGATAAAAAGAAATGTAAGAAATACTTTTCTCATGATAAATCGGATTAAGAATTATATTCCTTCAATTCAAATGTTTAATTATCTCTACAAAGTTAGACCTTAGATGTACTGAAGTCAATCGCCGGAAACTCTGATCAGGGTTAAATGAGTTATGATTTTTTCTGTTTCATCACAGAAAATCAGACGGTTAACTACAAGAATAAAGCATTAATAAACAGATTGGACCAGTTCGTCAAAATGCAGGTAAAATTTACCAGTCATTTGGGTAAAATGCGGTTATTAGGATACAATGTTAAGAGATAAAACAAAGAAAATCAGAACAATATAAAAATATGAACGTCCCTGATTCAGACTTTTTCCTTAATTTGAGAATTTGACCAAATATCAATTTATTTAGATGAAAAATCAGGCGTCTTTCCTATTATTCTGATTTCACCGGGGTTTTTTATTTCAAATTGAATGTTTCGAGGTCGACAGTATGATTCTGTTCAGGCCGGGCCTGTGGTCTGCTCTGCGGTGGCATATCCTGGGTCCCGGGTTTATCTGAAGGTGGAGGGCCATTGAGGTTTCCCGGAGGAGGTCCGCCGGGACCACCCGGACCGCCACCGGATCCGCCGGCAGCATAAATTTTATTATTCAGGACTGCTGCTGCCATTCCGTTTCGGGCAAAATGCAGACTATCGGTTTCTGTCCACTGATCTGAAGCAGACGGATCAAGGAAAAATGTGTTTTTTCGAGGCGCGTTCCGCTCGGTTTCAGTTGCTCTTTCTCCTCCCATATAATAAAGTACATTGTTTAAATTCACTAAATTGCCACCACCACTTCCCAAAGGAAGCCGTGCTGAAAGTGTTGACCATTTGCCGGAAGAAAAGTCATAGACATCTACATCGAGGACTGTTTTTGCGAAAAACTGTACTTTGTTTTCGGGATCCCGGAAACTTGTATTCCTGCCACCCACAACATACAATTTGTCCTTAATGACTGTCGCAAAACAATGGTCCCTTATATGAGGTGCATCAGCCAAAACAGCCCATGTTTTTGTTTCAGGATCATAACAGTCAAACAAATTATTGGTTCCGCTGGAATGTCCATGCTTTATGCCTGCAATTAAATACAACTTACCTTTATATTCAGCGGCCCCGGCTCCAGCCCTTCTTCTGTCAGCCGGAATTTCACCCCCTTTTTCCCATATATTATTTTGGGTGTCATAGCTATAAACATTAGCCATAGGCACCTGATCCGGAAATCCTCCTCCGGAGAAAGCATCCAGAACATATACTTTATTATTATAGGCGACAGCCTGAAAATGATGCATTATAACAGGTGCCTCAGCAAGTTTTGTCCACTTAAGTGAACCTGGATCGAGACACTTTACCGGTGTAGCCATGTCTCCATCATTACCAATCAGATACAATTTCCCGTTTACTGCTGCCATACCGCATTCACTGCAATCAGGCACATTATTCACTGTTTTCACAACTTGCCAGTAACCTTGCTGCGCGTATACACCATAAAAACAAAATGATAAAAACAAAAATGCTGAAACTGTTGCTTTTTTCATTTCTAAAACATTTAAGGGTAGAATTGTTTTTGATTGCTACGTTTGGTATTTAATTAAATAAAACATAATTACAAGCTTGTTTGTTCATTTTGATTCTAATTTGAAGATTACTTTTAAATCAAATTCAAAAAGCCTAAAATATACTGGTTCGAAAAACCGGTTTTTGACTGGAAAGTTCATGATTGCTGAGGCAGATGCAGAAGGAAAAACTTAAAATATTCCATAAAACCCGGAAACTTGCTGATCTCTTTTACAGGTATCGTTTTATCCTGTCCCAGTAATTGGTTGTAAGATGGCCGGATCCATTCCATTTTCTGGCAATCTGCTCTAGATTATAAGGACCAACCTGATCGGCATAGTATATAAAAATCTTTTCTGAAATTTCATAGATAAAGAGATCTTTCCTGGTATAGTTGCTCCCTGTTCGTTTATTATAATCAATTAGTCTGATAGGACGTATCTGAAAAATTCCTGCTGCTGCTTCCAAAGGATTATAAGCCAAGCCATCTCCTTTTGTTTCTATCATTCCTACTGCGAATGCCAGTCGCTTATATGGTTCAATCGGTGCCTGTTCAAAAACAGTAAATGATTTCACGCTGGGTGCTGAGAGCGGCAGTGAAATGGATAACAATATAAAACAGATAATTTCTATTTTTTTTACATTAATGTACATCATAAAACGCTGAATAATTCGTGTAAAATGCAAATCTGAAATTTTATCTGTCAGCTGTAAATTATTTAGTAACCATTACTAAATACAAATTTACAATATAACTTGTTGTAAATAAATGAAGTTATTCTCTTTTATAAACAATATTTCAACCAGACAGCTGGACTTTGGAATAAGTGATAAAGGAAGATTTACTGTCATATTCCGGATTGTAAGTTGTTAATCACATTTATATTCATTTCTGTCATGAGGATTTTTACATTGATCAAAATCAATTATAAAATGACAGATTTATTCTGTTTAAATACGTATAACTCATTATCTTTGGTTACTTCAAGTTTAAAGTAATATTCTAAACTTGAATTAATTAAAGGGGGAATTTCAAAATCATAAAAGGGAAGCGGACTTATAATACATTGTTTTATGTATCAGGTCCTCAATCATAAATAACTGAATAAGTCAGGTCTTATGCTGGAAAAAAAGATAATATCGATTAGAGATATGCCTGAGATTATCCTTAATCCGGATGGAAATATAAAAATAACCGGGCGATCCATGAACTGCAACATAACAGAATTCTCAAGGCAAATAGAAGAATGGGTAAATGAATATATTTGTAATCCTGCCGAGCTTACCCGTGTTGATATATATCTTGAATATTTTGACGTCACTAATTTAAAATTCTATTACACTTTTCTTAAGAAGATTGAATCCGGCAAGTCGAAAGATAAAAAGTATATAATAAACTGGTATTATGAAGAAGGTGATGAAGATATCCTTGAAAAGGGAGAAGACATTTCGTTAGCCCTGGGAATCCCCTTTAATTTTATAATGATAAGTGATCCTCTGATACCCGGAACGGATTCTTTGAATTGGAAGACCAATATAGTCTAGCAGGTAATGATTATGCTATTCTTCGATGGTTTTGTGTCCTGAAATATGTCAACCCATTAATTACTGTCATGTCAATTATTTTGAATCCGTGCGATTCAAGAAGTTTTGAGAAATCACTGCTATCTATATCAACGTCGATCTTTGAATCCAGAAAATTAAGAAATCTTTTGTACAACCTTGAAGTCATACTAACTCCCTTGTGAGTTTTTCTGTCATAAAAGCACCCTATAAAATTGGCTTTCGGAGATAATCCATTATAAAGAGTTTGTAAAAAATCATCTAAATGTTTAATAAGGTTCAGTTTCTTAAGGTTAATTAATGTTTTCACTTCTTTTAATTCTTCATAATCATAATAATAGTGCAGCTTTGAAGAGAGTATCAGTAAATTGTCTTCTTTTGAAAGACCGTTCCAGTCCAGGTAATTTAAAAAGTTCTCATCAACCTCAGCAACCAGTTTATCCGGGACTAAATTATTTTTTCTTCTCTCAGGCGAAATTTTTGACCTTTTTAAATTTGCCCTCAGTTTTTTATCTGTGGTCATGAGCGGCCTTTGTAAAACTGAAATATCTTCCATAATTATATGCGTTTTATTCGATATAAAAGTAAAGCTTAACAACATGCATGTCAAGCGTCTAATGCCCAATTAATGGGGAAATGAGATTAGCTTTGATGTACTTTGTCATTTAAATCCTGGCGTATAATTACCGGAACTAACTGTTAACGCCATAAAAATGGCGCTTCGTCAAAAATGGGGTGTCTTTTATGAGCTAACAGGATCAAATCTGGTTAAATA
>JBEKDR010000054.1:0-24700 GCA_050014255.1 Bacteroidales bacterium
ATCAATAAGGATAATGCCGACAGGTGACAATTCAAACATTACTCTGAACCGTTTTTCGCTCTCTATCAGTGTTTTTTCAACTGCCTTTCTTTTCTTCTCTTCCTGCAGGATATTACTTGTTTTTAAATAGAGGAAAATGTAAGTGCCGATTACTATAATGACCAGAGAAAACAGGATCATAAGCCTGTTACGGAATGATGTGAGCGTTGCAAACACTTCTCTTTCAGGTGTAAAGATCAGTATTGTCCAGAATGTATTCCCAAGAGAAACCCTGAAAAATGATGTAAATGATTTTATTGTTTTTTCATGAGTGGCGGCAGTTGTATCTTTAATGTAACAAATAGATGTGCCTTTTTTTTCAACAAGTGTTTTATTAAAAAGATCCAGAACAGACTGGTTTTCATTAAATGTTTCCTTAATAGATTTTCCGGTATGACCGGGAACCGGATCGAAGAGTTCAATGCCATTTTCACTGATCATTAATCCATAGCCTGTATCTCCGGTTTTTATTGATTCAATGAACCGTTGGCCAAGTTTATTAATAGGTATCAGAATTGCTAAACTTCCCTTATATTCATTTCCTGAAATTATCGGAATATGATAAGCAATTGCCCTATATCCCTGAACCGATGTAAATACCTCACTTACAGTTGATTTATGAGTTTCAATAACCTTCTTTACATGCTTCTGATTTGAAATGTCCTGTCCGATGACAGATTGATTAAAAGGAAAAGTAAATTTCAGGATTCCTTTAGCATCTATCACCGAAATAGCCTCTATCTGATCAGAGTGGTTTTTATAAAAGGCTGTAAGCAGATTTCTCCCCTGATCATCTAATTCAGAAATAAAACTGATTTTTGAAAGACCTGTAAGCTCACTCTGGTAGTATCCGAAAAAACCTTCAATGCCCAGCGATGCCTGTTTAGCAAGGGCAAACTGCTGATAGTTAAATTCACTCAGAGTTTTATCCTGAACGTCCTTATAAGCTGAATAGAATAGGTATGTAAAAATTACAAGTAAAACTGGTACAAAAATAAACCGTTTAGTCAGTTTCATTAGATGAATCGGATGAAAATAAAACTATTCTACTACCAATTATTACAAATATCAGAAAAAATTGCGAAGAATATTATTTTTTCACAACAGCCGATTTTTACGGAAGCCGAAATGGGATTAATTATTAAACAGAAGTTTTTAAGAACATCACTCTAACGCTACACCAGAACAGCCTCATGTCTGTTGACTAATTGCTGACTACTTTGCATTTTTTCTCCTCATCCAGTACCTGGGATCGCATTCATTACATTCCTGCTTCCAGTAACCCGGAGTGACAAATGTTCCTTCCCTTGTTTTCAATTGCCGTTCATAAATAGCGAAAACAGGATTAAATATAAGATCAGTTACGCCAATTGTATATTTTAATTCTTCACCCGGAACCGCTGATGTTTCCTGATTCTCTTTTACTTCCAGGTTATTGAAACTCAAAAGATCGCTCAGGAAAGCACTGCGCTCCAGCGTGGCACCGGTCTCAATAATTGTACAGCGAATGCCATCTATCTCTCCGATAATATGTTTTGCATTGTTTATTGCCATGGCTTTTATTTTTATCTTGTTGCTTGTTACATGTTGCTTCTTGATCTCACTTCTAACCAGCAACCAGCAACCAGTCACCAGCAACTTTCTTTCCTTTTATCTTTTGTCTTTTGTCTTCTGTTCAGACTCCAAAGCTTAAATTTCTTATTGCCTCAAAAATTATACTTGCAAAACCAGTAATTACGATACCTGCGACACATATTCCTAATGCGAAACGGGTAGGAAAATCGCTTTTGAATTTTTCGATGGGATTTTCGCTTTTGATAATGAACATTGCTTTTACAACAAGGAGGTAATAAAACAACGAAATAATAGTATTAAGAACTGCAATCAGGACAAGCATATAGTACCCTTTTTGGGCAGCTGCCGTGAACAGGAAGAATTTTCCGAAAAATCCGGCAACTGGCGGGATCCCTGCAAGAGAGAACAATGCCAGAGTCATTATAAGGCTGAGCTTCGGGTTTGTCTGATAAAGTCCATTATAGTCATCAATGTTTTCTTTCCCGGTTGCGTTTGAAATAGCTGTAACGACACCAAAAGCTCCCAGATTTGAAAAAATATACACCAGAATATAATATATTACTGAAGCCATACCAAGCTGATTCCCGCCAATAAGGCCTAATAGAATATATCCCGCCTGAGATATGGACGAGAATGCAAGGAACCGTTTCAGGTTCTGTTGACGTATTGCAAAAAGATTACCTATAGTCATTGTCAGGATGGAAGTGACAAAAATCGTTTTCTGCCAGGTTGCAATTATAACAGGAAATACTGTGAATAGGATAATTAACAGAATAAACACAGCTGCTCCTTTCGAGATAACTGAAAGATATGATGTTATGTTAACGGGTGAGCCTTCATATACATCGGCAGTCCAGAGATGGAAAGGAACGATTGATATTTTAAAAGCCATTCCGGCAAAGAAGAAGATGAAGCCTAGTATCTGAAGATTATTATTACCAAAAAGTTTAGCGACTTCACTGAAGTACAAGGTTCCGGTGGTTCCATAAATCATTGATAATCCATACAACAGTATACCTGAAGAGAGTGCGCTTGACAGAATGAGTTTAATACCTGCTTCAGCAGATTTATTCCTGTAACGGTCGTACGCAGCAAGGGCTGCTATCGGTATTGTAGCCAATTCTATCCCGATATAGAATATTAAAAAATGACCCGCAGAAATCATGAAATTCATTCCTACCAGGGTGGAAATGAGCAAAAGAAAATACTCACTTATTTTTTCAGCATTTTCTTCTTTCTTGAGCCAGGTGACAGACTGAATGAATATTAGTAGTGCACCTATATTCAGAATATTCTTCATAAGAAGCCTGGCGCCCGATGAAATATACATACCTCCAAAGAGCGATCCTGCCGGTGAAGGCAGGAAGCCAATTATCGTTATGACTCCGAAAAGGATTATTGAAAAAAGACTTATACTCTTTTTTTTATCCGGATTCCAGAAGATCTCGGCAATCAATACTAATAGAGCTGCAGCAATCAGCAACAGTTCATGGCGCATTATCAAAAAAGTACCTGGGCTCATATTATAATATTATCCTAAACATTTATAAATATAGAGTTCAAAAGGGGTTAAGTGCTAGTATCTTTTCAATAATAGGATGAAGACTTGTTCCAATCATAGTTGAAAGCCAGAATGGTGCCAGACCAATTGCAGCCACAGATCCTATCAGCGTTATAGCTGAGATCTTTTCAAACCATTTTGCATCGGTCAAATGTTCAAAGTGCTCATTTGTTGTCGGACCAAGTAATAAAATTGCGACTACCCGCAGAATATAAACCGCTGTAATTACTATGGAGGATACTGCCAGAATAGTTACGATCCGATAAAAGAGCTCGGGATGCTGGAAGGCACCAACGAAAATTGTCATTTCAGCTACGAAGCCACTCAAACCTGGAAGTCCAAGCGAAGCCAGACCAGCAATTACATAACAGACAGACAGGAACGGAATAATCTTCATCAATCCTCCCATTTCATTTATCATCCTGGTATGTGTACGTCCATAAAGCATGCCAATCAGAGCAAAGAACAGGGCTGTCATTAAACCATGAGAAATCATCTGGATTATTGCCCCGTTCATGGCAGTCTGATTCATCATCAGAACAGCAAAAAGCACAAGCCCGCAGTGACTCACTGATGAGTAGGCATTAATATATTTAAGGTCCTTCTGTGCAATTGCTCCAAATGCTCCGTAAACAACACTGATTGAAGTAAGTATAATAAATATCCAGGATAATTCATGAGCTGCCTGAGGCATTAGAAAAATTGCTACCCTGAAAGCACCGTAACCTCCGAGTTTCATAAGAACGCCTGCATGAAGCATCGAAACGGCAGTAGGAGCAGAGGCATGTCCGTCGGGTGACCATGTATGAAAAGGGAATAAGGCTCCCAGGACTCCAAATCCAACAAAAGTCAGAGGGAAAAATATTCTCTGGGCAGGTAAAGGAATGACAACTTTTGAGATCTCAAGAATATTAAATGTGAGCCGGCTTCCGTCAGGAGAGGAATTAAAATAAATTCCAAGCAATCCTACCAGAATAAGTGCTGATCCGCCCATAAGCATGAGTGTCAGTTTCATAGCTGAGTACTCTTTTGGGCCGGTACCCCATATTCCTATTAACAGATACATTGGTATGACTGCAAGTTCGTAAAACAGGAACATGGTAAAGAGATCGATCGAAATAAAAAATCCGAAGACTCCTGTTGCCAGAAGAATCAGGGAAACAAAAAATTCTTTTCTGAGAAACTCAACTTCCCATGAAGCAAAAATCCCGGCAAAAACAACCAGCGAAGTGAGTGTTATCATTGCAACGGATATCCCGTCGACGCCGACGGCATAATGAATGTTAAGACTTTTAAACCATAAATAATCTTTTACAAATAACATCTCATCACTATTTCCTGAATGACGTGCAGTAAGATAGAGGAACACAAGGGTTGCAGCCATTAATAATTGAAGGCCCATACCAAAAGCCGATACCAGGCGAACCTGGCGTGCATCTTTTAAAAAGATTATAGCGGTAATTGTCAAGACCGGAATTACTATAAACAGAGATAAAATATCCATAATTAAAAGTCTTTTTCTATATTATCAGTTATTTCCACAGGTAAATAAATAATATCGCCAGCATTATCGCACCAGTAATAAATACAAAAGCATATTTCTGTAACTGGCCCGATTGAAATGCTCTTATTCTGAAAGAGAAATTTTGAGTTACACTGGCAATTGCATTCATCGTGCCATCAACTATATGGCGGTCGAACCACGCTACCGGGTCTGATATGTATCTGAAGATGATCTTTTTAGTGACAAACAGATACAGTTCATCGATATAAAATTTATTATAAGCCCATTTATAGCCAAATTTAAATGTAGCGGCCAGCCTGTCAGGTATAGCACTTTCCTTCCTGTACATTAGATATGCAACTCCTATCCCGAGTAAGCCAATCAGTACCGAAGGTATTGCTATCATCAGTTCAATTTCACTTTCCAGAATTTTGCCATCTGAAGTAACCAGCTTGTTGAACGGAATTACACCTGAGACTGCTGCTCCGAGAGCAAGAATAATTAATGGGACAGTCATAGTTGCAGGGGCCTCATGTGGTGTGTGGTTGTAGTGAGTTTCTTTTCCCCAGAAAATGCTGAAATAAAGCCTGAACATATAAAATGCAGTTATACCTGCAACAGCATACTCAATAGCAAACAGAAGTTTATTGCTGTGGAATGCAGCAGCGAGGATTTCATCCTTGCTGAAAAACCCTGAAAAAGGTGGAATCCCAGCTATAGTGAGGCATGCGATTAAAAAAGTAATATGAGTTACAGGCAGATATTTACGAAGTCCACCCATTTCAGTCATATAATTACTGTGAACTGCATGTATTATTGCACCTGCTCCAAGGAAGAGCAATGCCTTAAACATTGCATGTGTAAATAGATGGAACATAGATGCCATATAACCTAAACCCTCATGTCCTCCATAACCAGCTACTCCCAGTGCAAGCATCATATACCCGATCTGCGACATGGTGGAATAGGCCAAAACCCTTTTAATATCGGTTTGAGTACAGGCAATCACTGCTGCAAAGAGGGAAGAAAAAGCTCCTACCCAGGCAACTACATTCAGCGCCACCGGCGCAGATAAGGCATATATCGGAAACATCCGGGCAACAAGATAAACACCTGCGACAACCATTGTAGCGGCATGTATAAGAGCCGAAACAGGAGTCGGGCCTTCCATCGCATCAGGAAGCCAGATATGGAATGGAAACATAGCTGATTTACCGACGCCTCCCATAAACACAAAGATCATCGACCATGTCATTACTGATAGTCCAAGGAATGCTATACCGCCACCCTGTGCAATCGCTGATCCTGTTGGATTCGTAAGTGTTATGAAATCAAATGTTTTGGTATTAAATGATAATATCAGAATTCCAATAAGAAATCCAAGATCCGCAAATCTTGTTACAATAAATGCTTTTTTTGAAGCCCTTACAGCTGAAGGTTTCTGATAATAGAATCCAATGAGTATAAAAGATGAGACGCCGACAAGTTCCCAGAATATATACATCTGAAAAATATTTGTTGCCAGTACCAATCCAAGCATTGAGAAACTAAAAAGTGAGAGAAATGCAAAGAAGCGTTCGAAACCCTTTTCACCTTTCATATAACCAAGGCTGTAAATATGAACCATGAATGAAACTGTACTTATAACAACAAGCATCATTACCGAAATCGGATCAAGCAACGCTCCGATATCTATATGAAGCTTATCCGTAAATTGAAGCCATGTGAAATTGAAAGCTATGATTTTCTGAAATGCTCCGTCTACTTTCTCGCTTGTAAAAAAGTACTTGTAGGCAGTAATGTACGACAGAACTGTAATTATCGCCAGTCCGCATGTTCCCAATATACCTGAGAGCTTAGGAAAATACTTATGACCAGCCAGTCCCAGAAATATAAACATTAGGAAGGGGAGCAGCAGGATCCAAATTGTATAATTAAAATTCATCATATTAGGAGTTTCGTAACATTGCAGATTGATAATGTTCTATTGTTCTATTGTTCTATTGTTCTATTGTTCTATATATTTAGTTCTAACCTCACGCCTCACGCCTCACGCCTCACGCCTCACACCTCACACCTCACGCCTCAGGCCTCACACCTCGCACCGGTTAATATTTCATTTCATTGACATCTTCCACATTAATTGTTGTAAACCGCCGGTAGATATTAATTATTATAGCAATTGCAACTGCAGCCTCCGAAGCAGCAACAGCAATAATAAACAGGCTGAAAAACATACCTTCAAGCTTATGTGGATAGAGATAGCGGTTGAAAGCCAGAAAATTTATGTTCACTGAATTCAAAATTAATTCCACTGACATCAGTATGGTGATCAGATTCCGGCGTGTAAGGAAGCCGTAAACTCCTGTGAAAAACATAACTGTTGCCAGAACTAAAAAGTATTGTACGGGTATTCCTGAGTTCATATTATTCCTGATTTATTTTTGGTAATCCTATCGTTTTTGGAGCTCCTTTTTTTGCGACCACAATTGCCGCAACCATCGCTGCAAGAAGTAATACCGATATCACTTCAAATGGAAGTACATATCCGTCATAATCAACCGACAGAAGGCTTTTTCCTATTAACCTCATATTTACCTCTTTTGCTGCCTCGTTAGTTGCTGAAAATCTGTAATCGAGAATTGTAATAATAGACAGGATTGCTCCGGTTATGGCCGCAATTGCAGAAAAAATGTTCTTCTTCCAACCTGAAGATTCGAACTTCTGACTTATATGACTGGTAAGAAGTATTGAGAAAATAATAAGAACAACAATCCCGCCGGCATAAAGAGTAAGCTGTACTGCAGCTAAAAACTGGTACTGAAGCAAGAAATATAGTCCTGAAGTTGATACGAGAACGAACAGAAGATAAACTGCAGCTCTCAGGATTTTGCGACTCGTGACTGTCAAAATTGAAAAGACAATAATCATTGCAGAAAAAAGAATAAACATAATCGAGGCCATCACTCAACTCCTTTCATTAATTGTGAACCTGGTTTATTTAAAGTTTTGATAAGAAGCGCCCTGTTAAAGACGGCATGTTCAAATTTCTGTGAGAAGGCCAGAGCATTTGAAGGACATGTTTTAACGCATAAAGCACAGAAAGTACACATACCTAACCTGTATATGTGCTTGTCAATAGCCCGTTTTTTCTTCCCATCTTCAGAAATAATTGTCTTAGAGATTACTTCGATCGTACCATTCGGACAATTCAGTTCGCAAATCCCGCAACCAGTGCACTTATGTTCATTTTTTTCATTATGTGGCATCACCACCTCGCCTTTGAAACGATCGAACATGACAAGATCTTTCCTGTTGCTCGGGTATTTTTGAGTCACGATTGTACTGGGTCTGAAAAAGTACGATCCTGTAACTTTCATACCTTTCAGAAGCGACCAGACACCCAATATTATTTCCTTAAGATAATTTACTATACTTCTCATTCAGAGATATATATTTGCAGTTATTTATTTTAAAAATGCCAGCCCATAAGGACTATAAATGCCATTATCAGAACATTAACCAGATTGATTGGCAACAAATATTTCCACTCCAGCGTCAGCAACTGGTCAATTCTCAATCGAGGGAATGTCCATTTGAACCACATCATCATGAATATTACAAAGAAAGTTTTTCCTATATACCATATAAAAGGCGGAATGAAATCCATAACATGGTTGAATCCTTCCCAATGGCCAACATGAAATGGCATCCATCCCCCTAGAAATACTGTCGCAGCTATTGATGCAACGATAAACATGTTTATATATTCAGCCAGGAAAAAGAAAGCGAATTTTATGCCGGAATATTCAGTATGATAACCTGCTGTCAGTTCAGATTCAGCTTCCGCGAGGTCAAATGGCCCGCGATTTGTTTCTGCTGTACTTGAAATCAGAAAAACAATGAAAGCTATAAATGCCGGGATATGACCCTTAAAAATAAACCAGCCATCTCTTTGAGCTTCGACAATTACAGATAATTGCATTGATCCGGCCATAATAACAATTGTAATAAGCGCCAGACCAACCGACAATTCATAGCTTACAATCTGGGCACCGCTTCTCATTGCACCAATCAAAGAGTATTTATTATTACTTGACCAGCCGGCTAGCAGCACTCCGATGACTCCCATGGCTGAAACAGCAATAACATATAATACCCCGATATTGAGATCTATGGCATGCAACCCTTTGGCAAAGGGAATTGCAGCTATTGCCATAAATGATGCTATTATAACAATGAAAGGAGCAAGATTAAAAAGAAATCCATCGGCATTCTTTATCGGAACCAACTCTTTAAAAAGCAGCTTGAAAAGATCCGCAATTGTCTGGAAGATACCGAAAGGTCCGACTCTGTTAGGTCCGAGCCTGTTCTGCATAAAGGCACATACTTTTCTTTCTGCATAGACCAGAAACAGGCCAACGAGCGCATAGAAGAGCAGGATTAGTACACCAATGATTAACATTTCGGTTATAGTGGCCCAAAATGATGACATAGAACTATGAAGGCTGATATCGACCCATTTTGTCAGGGAGGAAAAATCATAAACAACTTTCCACCATGGTTCTGAAGGTGCTGTTATAGAGTTATTTGTTATAATATCGAGCAGCATATTTTTATCTTTTATCTTTTATCTTTTGTCTTTTGTCTTTTATCTTTCGCCTCACGCCTCACGCCTCACGCCTCACACAACCCTACCTGTCAATATCCGGTATCACCAGATCCATGGAGCCTCCGATTGCGACAAGGTCAGCTATCTTGAAACCTTTGGCAATATGATTGAACACAGACAAGTTCACAAAATTGGGAGATCTGAACTTTACACGGTAAGGGTTTTTATTACCGTCACTTATAATATATACTCCCAGTTCTCCCCTGGCTGTTTCTACTCTCTGGTAATACTCGCCTTCCGGCAGTTTGATAACCGGCTTCATTTTCACTGCAAATGTACCTTCAGGAATATTATCAATCAGTTGCTCAATAATATTCATAGATTCCCACATCTCATCTATCCTTGTAATATAACGGCTGTATGTGTCCCCTTCGGTATGGAGTATTTCCTTGAAGGTTATCCTGTCATACGCACTGTAAGGCTCATGCTTTCTCACGTCGCATGAGAAGCCTGATGCTCTCCCTGTAGGACCGGTAACACCATAATTAATAGCATCTTCCAGTGATAATCTTCCAATGCCTTTACTACGTTCATGAAAAATCACATTCCCTGAGAGCAGTTGATCATATTCAGGTAAAATCTTTCTGAAATATTTTATAAAATCTTTTACTCTTTTCTGAAAGTTTGGATGGATATCGTACATAACTCCTCCCGGACAGTTATAGCTTACTATCATGCGGCCTCCGCATGTTTCTTCAAAAATGTCAAGAATTTTCTCCCTGTCGCGTAATCCGTAAAAGAAACAGGTTAAGCCTCCCAGATCCATTCCGAATGAAGCCCACCAAAGTTGATGTGACTGGATACGAGTTAGTTCGGACATTATTGTTCGTATCACTTTTATCCTGTCGGGAATATCCACCTCAAGAGCCTTTTCAACATTCAGACAAACTGCTTCATTATTTATATGGGCAGAAAGGTAATCCATTCTGTCGGTGAGGTGGATAATCTGCGGATATGTGATGCTCTCGCACATTTTTTCAATGCCCCTGTGAATATATCCGATATGAGGCTCTATGTTTTTAACAATCTCACCCTTAAGTGATACCACAAGCCTTAATACTCCATGTGTTGATGGATGCTGTGGTCCCATGTTAATAACATATTCCTGCTGTTCGTCAGGGGAAATATTTTTTACCTTTTCTTCCATTGATTACTTGGTCACAATATTAATATCATCAACATAATCTTTTCTTAAAGGATAACCCCATGAACTGTCAAGAAAGAGCCTTCTTAAATCAGGATGATTTGCAAATCTTATTCCGAGCAGATCGAATGCCTCTCTTTCATGAAAATCAGCAGTCTTCCATATATCAGATACAGAATCGAATTGGGGATGTTCCCGGTCAGCAGTACGTGTTTTCAAAACCACAACATGATCATGAATTGTCGAACGAAGGTGATAAACTACTCCCAGATCCTGTCCATAATCAACGCCACTCAGGCAAAACAGAAAATCAAATTGTGCTTCTTTGTTGTCCCGTAGCTGTTTAGCTAATAAATGCAGTTTTGAAGTGGGAACTATTACCTCTACAAATTGTTTGCCTTCCCTGATCTCGAGATCCTGATCGAGTGATTTAATAAATTCTCCAAGTTGTATTTTATCCATTGATAATCACATTTCTGAATATTTAGGGCATTTATTCTGAATCGTGGGAAGTATTCCTTTTCTTCCTTGATTTCATGGTTTGTGTCTCAATCATTCTCTGAAGCTGAAGCATGCCATATAATAATGCCTCAGGACGCGGAGGGCATCCAGGTACATACACATCGACAGGTATCACATGTTCAACACCTTTGACAACACAATAAGAATTAAGAAAAAACGGACCTCCCGAAATTGCGCATGCGCCCATTGCGACAACATACTTTGGTTCAGCCATCTCATCATACAGACGTTTTAATACCGGTGCCATTTTATTAACAATTGTACCGGCAACAACAATGACATCAGCCTGACGGGGACTGGCTCTGTAAACCTCCATGCCGAATCTGGCAAAGTCATGCCTTGGGGCTCCGGCTGCCATCATTTCAATTCCGCAACAGCTTGTGGCAAAGGTGAGTGGCCATAAAGAGTTCTTCCTGCCCCAGTTAATTACATCATCAATAGTTGTCAAAAGAACATTGGACCCGGATTCATTCAGAAGATCGAGGCTGTCATTATCCCCGAAATCTTCTTTCTTCATTCCTTTTATTCCCATATGAGAGCATGTTTTTTCCAGGCATATAATAATCCTAAGCCCAGTATGAAGAAGAATATGATAATTTCAATAAAAGCAGCCATGCCCGTTTCCTTCATTACCACAGCCCATGGAAATACAAGGACAGTCTCAACATCAAAAACCAGGAAGAGAATGGCAAAAAGATAATATCCGACATTGAACTGCAGCCATGTAACACCCTCTGTAGGAATACCACATTCGTATGGTTCAAATTTCTGGGGATTTATTGATTTTGGAGCCACGATTCCTGAAAAGATCAGAACCAAACCTACAAAAATGGCTCCTACAAGGAAAAACAAGATCAACCAATTATTATTCATATAACATGGTATTAGGTCAAGTTAAAGCCGCACAAAAATAGATTTTTTTTTTGTTTTCTGAAATGATAAACAAATGATAATAATGATATTTATCACTTTAGATAAAAACGTACTGTTATTTATTTCACAGATTAGATGCATGTTACAACCTGAAAAGAGAATCAGCGATTTTTAATGTTTTTAATGAAATCCTTAATATGACTTTTTTCATGTTATTGGCGACGTAATAATAGTTACTTTTACGGGTTATTTTTAAAGGTCATTTATATTCAGTATAAAATCGAATATTATGAATTCAGATACACATCATTTGGCAATTTCCGGATTGGGAGGCGAAATATTGGAACATACAGAAGTTAAGGTAAGTCATTGCTATCAGTGCGGAAAATGTTCAGCAGGCTGTCCTCTTTCAGAAGAAATGGATTATCCCCCTAGTGTGATTATGAGGATGTTGCAGACGGGCAATTCCGACCTGGAAGATAAAGTCCTGCGTTCTTTTTCAATCTGGGTGTGCCTCACGTGCGAGATGTGTTTTGCCCGCTGCCCGATGAGCATCGATATACCTAAAATGATGGATTTTCTGCGGGAGAAATCTTTAAAAGAGAAAAAAGCAAATCCAAAAGCTAAAGAGATCGTTGCATTTCATAAATCTTTTCTCGACTCAATTAAATTTACCGGAAGACTATATGAAATTGGGTTATTTGTTGACTATAAAACCAGGACATTAAAGATCCTCGACGACCTTGCTCTCGCGCCAAAAATGATGAAGCGTGGTAAATTGAATATTATTCCTGAGCTGATTAAAGACCGTTCGGGTGTAGCTGCAATTTTCAGAAAATCAAATAAAAAGAATAAAAACTAAATATATGACTCTAGGATTTTATCCAGGTTGTTCACTTAAAGGGTCCTCGCGTGAATATGCTGAGTCGGTAGTTACCGTTGCAAAGGCATTTGATATCAATCTTGAGGAAATAAAAGACTGGAATTGCTGTGGGGCCACTGCTGCCCATAATATGAATAAAGAACTTTCTCTCGCGCTTCCTGCAAGAATTCTGTCTCTTGCTGAAAAACAGGGTTTGACTGAAATAGTGGTTCCGTGTGCAGCCTGTTACAGCAGGCTGACTGTGACGAAACATGAATTAGCTAAGGATGCTGAGCTTAAAGCTGCAGTAACTGATGCAAATGGTCTTGAATATACCGGATCGGTAAATGTTTTGAATATCATCCAGATGCTCGACAAATATATAACGCCGAACCTTGAGGGCAAAGTTGTTAAGCCATTCGATCACAGAGTTGCATGTTATTATGGCTGCCTTCTTGTGAGACCGCACGAGATACTGAAATTTGATCGTGAAGAAGATCCTCAGTCTATGGATGTGCTTATGCTTAAGGCAGGTGCAACTCCTATTGACTGGGCATTCAAAACGGAATGCTGCGGAGCTGGATTGTCAGTTTCAAGGACAAGCTCAGTAGGAAGACTCTCGGGTAAGATAATCGGTGACGCCAGAGACCGGGGAGCTGAAGCAGTTATTGTTGCCTGCCCGATGTGCCATTCGAATCTCGATATGCGTCGTGATGCAATAAATTCTTACCTGGGTGAAAAAATTGATATTCCTGTCCTGTATATTACACAGGCTCTTGGTCTTGCACTTGGTCTCGACAGGAAAGCACTGGGCCTGCAAAGGCATTTTGTGAAAGTTTTAGTTTGATCATGATGAGTTCGGATAAATCGATAGTTTTTTTTAACCCCCTTTCCTGTTTCCCCCAAGGGGGAAATGATTTTTCTCCTTCCCCCGTGGGGGAAGGTTGGGTAGGGGGTAAAGAATATCTAAATAGCGATTATTATATTCAAAAAAAATATAGTTTTTAGAAATAATAAGTATACAATTATATGTCAAAAATTGGAGTATTTGTCTGTCATTGCGGGGAAAATATAAGCGCTACAGTTGATTGTGCTAAAGTAGCTGAAACAGCCGGAAAATATGACGGTGTAGCTTTCAGCATAGATTATAAATATATGTGTTCCGACCCGGGTCAGAGTATTTTAAAAAACGCTATTAAAGAAAAGGGACTTACAGGAGTTGTTGTCGCCTCCTGTTCACCCAGGATGCATGAGCCTACTTTCCGAAAAGCCTGCGCCGAAGCAGGATTGAATCCATTTATGTGCGAAATGGCTAATCTGCGTGAGCATTGTTCATGGGTGCACGAAAAAGGCGAAGCCACAACAGAAAAAGCAATTGATCTTGTCAGGATACTTGTAGAAAAGGTAAAGTACAATCATTCGCTTAACGAAATAAAAGTACCTGTTACAAAGACTGCCCTTGTTATCGGTGGTGGTATTGCCGGGATTCAGGCCAGCCTCGATATAGCGAATACCGGTCATAAAGTAATCCTGATTGAGAAAGATCCTTCAATCGGAGGACATATGTCGCAGTTATCAGAAACATTCCCGACGCTCGACTGCTCCCAGTGTATTCTCACACCAAGGATGGTTGAGGTTGCACAGCATCCCAATATAACTTTGTATACTTATGCAGAACTTGAAAGTCTCGAGGGATTCATTGGTAACTTCAAAGCTAGAATAAGAAAGAAATCAAAAAGCCTCGATGAAAAGCTTTGTACGGGCTGCGGCCTCTGCACAACAAAATGTCCGGTAAAGAAAATTCCGAGTGAATTCAACGAAGGCCTTGGAAAACGAACTGCTATATACGTTCCTTTTCCACAGGCTGTTCCTAACAAACCGGTGATCGACAGGATTAACTGCACTTATTATATTAAAGGTAAGTGCAAGGTCTGCGAAATAGTCTGCCCGACAAAAGCGATACGTTTCGACCAGGAAGATGAGATAGTTGAAGCAGAAGTCGGTGCTATCGTAATTGCCACAGGTTTTACTGTAAAGCAACCTGATTTCTTCCCTGAATATGGTTATGGAAAATATCATGATGTGATAACGGGTCTTCAGTTTGAACGCCTTGCTTCAGCTTCAGGACCTACTCTGGGAGAAATACGGAGACCATCTGACGGCAAGGTACCTGAGAAGATAGTATTTCTTGCATGCGCGGGATCGCGCGACCCTGCAAAAGGTATTCCTTACTGCTCAAAGATATGCTGTATGTACATAGCTAAGCACGCTATGTTATACCAGCATAAAGTTCAAGGAGGGAAATCTTACGTATTCTATATGGATATAAGAGCAGGAGGGAAGATGTATGAGGAATTCGTCAGAAGAGCAATTGAAGACGATGGTGTAAATTATATACGTGGCAGGGTTTCAAGAATTTATGAAAAAAACGGCAAGTTAATAGTGATTGGTGCCGATACTCTTCTGAATGCAATGCCGGTAGAGATAGAAGCTGATATGGTAGTACTTGCCACTGCGGGTGTTGCCAATGAAGGCGCTGAAGAACTTGCACAGAAATTGCATATTTCTTACGACCCCTATAAATTCTTTGCAGAAGCCCATCCTAAACTGAAGCCTGTTGAAACAAATACGGGAGGTATCTTTCTGGCAGGGGCATGCCAGGCGCCACGCGATATACCGGAATCAGTAGCTATGGCATCAGGTGCTGCAGTTAAAGTTGCCGGGTTATTCTCACAGGATGAGCTTACACGCGAGCCAATTATTGCGGTTGTAAACCGTCAGGCTCCTCCGGTTTATTCATCATGTGTCGGATGCTTCCTTTGTGTTTCGGCCTGTCCTTATCAGGCTATCGGGAAGGAAGAGATAAAGAACAGGAATGGTGAAGTTATAAAATTAGTAGCAAATGTCAATCCGGGACTATGCCAGGGATGTGGAACATGTGTTGCATTCTGCCGGACAAAATCAATTGATATACAGGGTTATACACATGAGCAGATGTATACTGAAGTTAT
The DNA here is from genome assembly GCA_050014255.1 of Bacteroidales bacterium. Taxonomy (GTDB): domain Bacteria; phylum Bacteroidota; class Bacteroidia; order Bacteroidales; family VadinHA17; genus LD21. The sequence continues at coordinate 15,764 of JBEKDR010000054.1, forward strand.
GGCTTTATTAAATGAATATTAATATTTTGTATTGATGGCTGAATTTGAACCAAAAATTGTTGCATTCGTCTGTAACTGGTGTACTTATGCCGGTGCAGACCTGACCGGCACCAGCCGCATCAGATATGCTTCAAATGTTCGCATTATCAGATTCCCGTGTACAGGGCGTATAGATTATATGTTGTTGCTGAAAGCTTTTGATGAAGGTGCCGATGGTATTATTGTATCTGGTTGTCATCCAAATGATTGCCATTATACATCGGGAAACTTTCATGCAAGGAGAAGATGGATAATGTTCAGATCATTATGTGACTTTACCGGAATTGATACCGAACGCATAAAATTCTCCTGGGTATCGGCAGCAGAAGGAGCCAAATGGGCTGATATTGTCAACGCCACTGTTGCATCAGTTCGTGAACTGGGACCTTACACCGAATATAAAAAAGTAGCTAAATACCCTGAGAAGGAGGTGAGCCATGGTTGATTTAATTAAACGTGCGAAAGAGCTTATTGAATCCTCTGCAGTAAAGGTAGTGATTGGATATGAAAATGGTACCGGCAATAAAACACGGGCTCTTTTTGTAGAAAAGACTGAAGATGCCGACAAATTAATTTTTGATAGCCGTTGTATTCAGAATCTTGCGGCATACCTAACCAAAAAGGAAGTCAAAGAAAAAGGTAAAATGGCTGTTGCAGCTACTTTACCGGTGATGCGGAGTATAATCCAGCTTGCTTCCGAATTCCAGGTAAGCGACAATAATCTTCTTGTTCTGGGAATTACTCCGGAAAGCAAACTGATTGAATTTGGGAATCTTGTTGAAGTTGAATCCTATGTGCATCAGTATCAGATTGAAATAGATGCCCGAAATAAAGAGATGCTCGACAAGCTGGAAAAGATGACTCCGGATGAACGATGGAAATTCTGGATCGATGAGCTCTCTCCATGCTTTAAGTGTTATGCCTGCCGGGCTGCCTGTCCGATGTGTTATTGTCACAGATGCACGGTTGATTTTAACCAGCCCCAGTGGATACCGGTTCCATCGCATGAGCTCGGTAACCTGGAATGGCATATCATGAGGGCAATTCACCTCACAGGCCGATGCATAGACTGCGATGCATGTTACAACGCATGTCCGCTTTCTATTCCCATTAATCTATTGACAAAGAAGATGCTGCTGGATGCAAAGGAACACTTTGGCGGATTTCAGCCTGCTCTTAAAGGCGATCATCTCATGTCAACATATAAACCAGATGATAAAGAAAATTTTATACACTAAAATATGAATATTGATAAGCAATTAGTCAGGAAAGACTCACTGGAAAAGCTTTTCGATATCTTAAAGCAGAACAGTAAAACAATTTATGCCCCTTCCGCAAAAAACGGGAAAATATCTTTCAGGGAGGCTGAGAAATTTGCGGGAATTGTGACAGATTATGTTCAGACTTCCCAATCATCAAAAGATGTTACCTTTCCACGTACTGAAAAGATATTGGATTATTCAAAGAGCAAAGATGGAATGTCAGTAAAAGGAATTGATATTAAGGATATTCCGGAAGTTGTTCTGTGGGGAATCAGGCCTTGTGATGCTACAGGAATAGGAGAGTTGAGTTCAATATTTAACTGGGATTATAAAGACGAAATTTACAATAACCGTTTATCCAGAGTTACCGTTTTTGGATTCAGTTGCAGTAAATCAGACGAATACTGTTTCTGTACCTCCGTTGGCGGCAACCCCGGAAATACAGCAGGAAGCGATATATTATTCACTCGTTTGGGAGAAGATGGCGATTATCTTGCTGAAATTTTAACTGAAAAAGGGCAAACAGTTGTTAATTTGGCATCAGCTCTTTTCGAAAAATCAGAAACTCAGGAAAAAGAGAAATTTCTTGCTGAGGTACCTGTAAGGTTTAACCATGATGAAATAAGGGAAAAACTTGATAAATTCTTTGAAAGCAAAGAGTGGATTGAACAATCGCTGAGATGTCTGGGTTGCGGGGCATGCGCCTATGTATGTCCGACCTGTGCCTGTTTTGATATCCAGGATGAAGCACACGGAAAGAATGGCTCACGGGTAAGATGCTGGGATTCCTGTGGGTTTTCGCATTTCACGCTTCATACTTCGGGACATAACCCACGAGATGTGCAGTCGCAACGCTGGAGACAAAGGATAATGCATAAATTCTCATATATGCCGGAGAGGTTGTCAGTTTACGGCTGTACCGGTTGCGGCCGCTGTTCCAGAGCCTGTCCGGTTGATATGAATATTCTCGAACATTTAATTTCTATTCAGGAGGTTACAGTATGACGGATAATTTGTATATGCCATACCTTATGAGGATCGAGAGAATCACTTATGAGGCACCCGGAGTAAAAACTTTCATGCTGAGATTTGTTAATGAAACTGACCAGGAAAAGTTTTCTTATAAAGCCGGACAGTTTGGAGAATATTCTGTTTACGGAGTAGGGGAATCGACTTTTTGCATTGCTTCCCCTCCGACAAGGAAAGGATATATTGAGTGTACTTTCAGGCAGACCGGTAAGGTTACCAATGCTCTTTCAGGTTGCGAAGAAGGGAGTATTATTGGTTTCAGAGGGCCCTACGGCAATATTTTTCCTATCGACGAATGGAAAGGAAAGAACCTTCTTTTTATTGCAGGTGGCATTGCTTTGCCCCCGATGCGCTGCGTTATCTGGAATGCACTTGACCTTAGGGATAGATTCAAAGATGTTACGATTATTTATGGCGCAAGAACTGTTAAAGATCTTGTTTATAAAGATGAGCTTAAAGACTGGGAACTTAGAAAAGATGTTAAACTGATTACCACGGTTGATCCGGGCGGAGAATCACCGGACTGGCGTGGAGAGATTGGATTCGTTCCCACTGTAGTTGAGAAAATTGCTCCATCATCAAAAGATACAATTGCAATAGTATGCGGACCTCCGGTAATGATAAAATACACTTTTCCTGTCCTGGCAAAGCTTGGGTTTGCAGATGAAAACATTTATACTACTCTTGAAAATCGTATGAAATGCGGTTTTGGGAAATGTGGACGGTGCAATGTAGGCAAAGTTTATGTTTGCAAGGACGGCCCGGTATTTACCCTGGCACAGTTGAAGGAATTGCCTGACGAATATTGATTCTCTCTTCATTGCACCCCTTTTTTAATTTCCCCCCAGAGGGGGGAAAAAATCTCAATGTTCTTGTGAAATTCATCTTAAACGACAGTATTTTCTCCCCCTCTGGGGGAGATGCCGCGAAGCGGCAGAGGGGGTCTTTAAGATAGAGGTAAAATTATATAAAAATCTCCTCGGGATATTCAATATCCACCAGAAATAAACCCTTTGCAGGAGCTGATTTACCTGCTTTGCACCTATCCTTCGCAAGAATAATCTCTTCAAATTCTTTAACATTCATTTTCCCAAAACCAATTTCGACCATAGTACCAACAATAGCCCTGACCATATTCCTGAGAAAACGATCGGCTTTAATCGTAAACACCAGACGGTTCGCCGATTCTTCCCAGCCTGCACTGTAAATTTTACAGGTATTTGATTTTGTTCCTGAATGAAGCCTGCTGAAGCTTGTAAAATCAGAGTGATGAAATAGTACTTCGCATGCATCATTCATGACTGATATATCAATTTTGCCATGAAGGTACCAGCTTGAATTATCAGAAAACGGGTCTTTTATTCTGGCGATATAATATTTATAGGTCCTCGAAATAGCACTGTACCTGGCATTTGCATCCGGAACAACCTTCATTAATGAACTGACTGATATATCCACAGGCAGATATTGATTGAGTCTGAAAACCAGGTTCCCTGTTGTAAGCAGATCAGGAGAACTCCTGTCAAAATGAGCACAGAAGAACATGGCATGAACACCAGCATCTGTTCTTCCGGCACCTGTTGTGGATATAGTTGCGTTAAGGATAACACTCAATGCTTCATCAAGTATCTTCTGAACAGTGATTGAATTAGGTTGTGCCTGCCAGCCATGATAGGAAGTGCCTTTGTATGAGATAAATATGAAGTATCGTGTTTTCACCTGATTCTTTCAACAAATATAATGGTTTGCACCTAAATCCAATTGAATAATATTTGGCTCCTGCAGAGCCTGGCGTAACAGCACTTAATAATTAAATTCTAATTCAACTCTTAAAATTAATTCTGATTCTTATTTAAATCCCGATCATAAAATGTATTTTTACTTCAGTGGTGAATAAAATCTGATTATTTGAATATATCTTAGCCTTAATAATTACAAAAATCTAAAAACCTTTAACTATGAGAGTTGATTTGAGCTGGATAGATTATCTTATAATGATAATCTACTTCATATTTGTACTGGGCATTGGCTGGTTCCTCAGAAAATTCATGAAAAACGCAAATGCATTTCTTGAGGCAGGAAGATCAATCCCGGCCTGGGTAGCAGGACTGGCGTTTATTTCAACTAATCTTGGTGCCCTTGAGGTAATGGGAATGACAGGTTCCGGCATGAAGTACGGTATGCTTACAACCCACTTCTATTTGATTGGCGCAATTCCGGCAATGATTTTTCTTGCCCTCTTCATGATGCCATTTTATTATGGCTCAAAAGCCAGATCAGTTCCTGAATTCCTGAAATTGAGGTATGATGAGAAGACACGTGGGTTAAATGCAATCCTGTTCGCTTTAATGACAGTGCTTGCTTCGGGAATATCAATGTATGCTCTTGCTCTGCTAATGGAGAATGTCCTTGGATGGAATTATAACCTCAGTCTGTGGATATCTGCATTGATAGTTCTTGGATACACATATCTGGGGGGGCTTTCATCGGCTATTTATAATGAGGTACTTCAGTTTTTCATTATAGTTATTGGACTTTTACCACTTGTATTTCTGGCTCTTAAAGATGTCGGCGGCTGGATTGGCCTGAAGGCAAAACTGGTTCCGATAGCAGTATCCAGGGGATTCGCGCCAGACGCATATATGTCGACATGGAAATATACTGGTCATGCATCCGCAAACCCTTTCGGGGTGGAGTGGTTTGGTCTTCTGTTCGGACTTGGTTTTGTCTTGGCATTCGGCTACTGGTGTACCAATTTTCTTATTGTTCAGAGGGCATTCGCTGCTGAGTCAAAGGCTGCAGCCAGAAAGGTTCCGCTGATAGGGGCCCTGCCAAAAATGTTCATACCTTTCCTGATAATTGTCCCCGGGATCATTGCCCTGGTACTTTCTCACGATCCCGGCAAGGGATTCGTTGTACCTGCAGATGCCAGCGGAGGATTAAATTATAACTTAACTATCATTATGTTGCTGAAACAGTATCTCCCGACAGGAGTTTTGGGCCTTGGTATTACGGCTCTGCTGGCTTCCTTCATGTCGGGCATGGCTGGAAATGTCTCAGCATTTAATACTGTTTGGACTTATGATATCTACCAGAGTTACATAAGGCCACGGACAAACGATGAAGAGGCGGACGGAAAACATTATCTTAAAGTTGGCCGTATTGCCACAGTATTTGGTATTCTGCTTAGTATCGCTTCTGCATACGTCGCTGGTAAATTCGGAAATATAATGGATTTCCTGCAATCAATTTTTTCGCTTATAAGTGCGCCTTTATTCGCTGTTATCTTCCTGGGCATGTTCTGGAAAAGGACAACAGGTCATGCTGCATTCACCGGATTACTATTAGGTTTCCTTATGGCTCTTTTGCATCATGGACTTACAACATCAGCCGGGGCTACATCGATTGTTAAAGGTGGCTGGATTGCTACTCTTCATACTTATCCTGTGGAAATGGCCCAGAACTTCTGGACCGCGATAATTGCCTTCGGCGTAAGTACTATAGTTACAGTAGGTCTGACGTTTATGACGAAACAACAGAAATCAGACGAAGAATTAAAAGGCCTGGTATATTCGCTTACACCACGCACAATAGTTGATAAAGATTTGCCATGGTATCAGCGTCCGGTTGGTCTGGCTATTCTTGCAGGTGCGATTTTTTTATTATTTACAGTAATATTTTGGTAGGAGGAAATTAAAATGGTAGATATAAGAATACCTATTGGTCTGATGTTTACGATCGTAGGGGCAATAATTTCAGTTTTCGGTTTTTTTACAATGTCAAACACCGAAATGTATCATAAGTCACTGGGTATCAATGTAAATATAATAATGGGCATATTTATGCTCATATTCGGATTGATAATGCTCTTCTTTGCTTTCAGAAAAAAGAAGAAAGCATAAAGGATGTTTTGAAATCTAATTTAAATCGAAAAGTAAACAAAGATGGAATTCTTTGTTTCTTATAAATTATTTCTAATTTAACCTTATGAACCTATGAACCGCAGAAAATTCATCGAAACATCCGGAGTAGCTGCCGGTGCTGCCATGATAGGCGGCGTGACACCTTCCGTAAATCAAAACAATCCGAAAGTTCCGGAACAAAAGACTCAAAAAACCGCTAAGATCAAACTCGGTTTATATTCAATATCATATGGAGGTATATGGTATAAAGGCACTGCCTTATCATTTGATGAACTGTGCAGATACGCGAAACAATACGGTTTTGAAGGTGTAGAGCTGGATAACAAGCGACCGATGGGTTGTCCATTGGACCTTGACCAGCCCAAGAGGGATGGGATGCGAAATACACTCGCAAAATATGGTCTTGAAATGCCTGCTTTGTCTGCAAATAATGACTTTTCAAGTCCAATCCCTGAACACCGGGAATGTCAGCTTCTGATGGTCCGTGAGACTGCCAGACTGGCAAAAGACATGGGCGCAAAGATTGTCCGGTTATTCGCAGCCTGGCCAGGTGTTCCTATTCACGAAGGTGTGGGTACTTATGAGTTAGTTCGTGGTGATGGCTTTTACACTTTCCTTAGACAGTATCCTTATTCAACCTGGATCGAAAGGTATAATTATGTGAAAGATTGCCTGAGGGAAGCTGCCAGATTTGGGGAAGAATATGGTGTAGTAATGGCGCTTCAGAATCATTCTCCGCTTATCAGAACCTGGAGAGACACTTACGATCTGGTCAAAGAGGTGAATTCTCCATTTCTTAAAGTATGCCTTGATCTCCCGATATTTGATAAACAGGATAAGGATTATATTGCTGATGCAGTTCGTACAGTTGGAAGTCTGCAGGTACATTCGCATTTCGGCGGAGAATATTACCGCGATGAAAACAAAGTGATCAGGCCTAAACTGCTTGATTATTATGCCGGTGGAATAATGCCTGATTATGGTCATTACATTCAGTTAATGAATGAAATAGGCTATAATGGTTATTTTACGTTTGAACTTTGTCATCCTTTATTGAATAAAGATCATACCGGTGCCGGTATTGATTTTGTGCATGAACAGGTGCAGCTTGCCAGGGAGTATCTATCAAATATTATTAATAAGTAAATCATTATCGGTTCTTGGGAAATGAACTTATTTGTAGATAATGGAAAAAAGTAAAGTCAGGAGGGGATTCGCAAGCGATAATAATGCAGGAGTTCATCCTGAAATTCTGAAGGAAATAAATTCCGCAAATACTGGGCATGTAATTGGTTACGGTTCAGATATTTATACAGAACAAGCTCAGAAATTATTTAAAGAACAGCTTGGAAGTTCCACAGAGACATTTTTTGTTTTTACCGGTACTGCTGCCAATGTGCTCGGTCTTTCCGGCTTAATGAAATCATGGAATTCAATTATTGCTGCATCGACAGCCCACCTTGAGGGTGATGAATGTGGTGCGCCAGAGAAGTTTATCGGTTGTAAAGTCCTAGTTGTGGATACTCCGGATGGGAAAATTACTCCTGAACTTATAGAGAGACATATGCACGGATTAGATTTCGAACATCATTCCCAGCCTAAAGTTATTTCGATTACTCAGGCAACAGAAATGGGGACGGTTTACTCTGTTGCAGAAATATCAGCGATTGCCTCTTTTGCTCATGCCAGAGGTATGTTGCTTCACATGGATGGTGCACGGATTGCAAATGCCGCTGTATCACTGAATCTTCCTTTTAAGGCATTCACAACTGGTGCAGGTGTTGATGTTCTTTCATTTGGGGGCACAAAAAATGGGATGATGTGCGGTGAATCGATCTGTTTCCTGAAGCCGGGTTTATCAGGTGATTTTAAATATATCAGGAAACAGGGAATGCAGCTTGCTTCAAAAATGAGATTTATTTCGGCTCAGTATATTGGATATTTTCGGAATGATCTTTGGAAAAGATGTGCTTCAAATTCCAATGCTATGGCCAGAATGCTTGGTGACCAGCTGAAAAATATTTCTGAGATCAAAGTCACTCAGGAGGTTCAGTCAAATGGCGTTTTTGTAATTATGCCCGCCCGTATAGCTGAAAAACTGAGAAAATCTTACTTTTTCTATCCGTGGGATGAGAAAAAATCAGAATGGAGGTTAATGTGTAGCTGGGATACGGAGGAGAGGGATATTGCGGACTTTATCGAACTTCTTAAAAAGGAGCTGGGCCCCCCGCTAAAGGATTCTCATCCGTGAGTAATGCCCCCTGGCCGCTTCCTTGCATTCGCGTAGCCGCTTCGGCGAAGCTAGGGCGGCCATCCCCCTAAAGGGGGACTAATACTGTGATTTTAACAGAATTACAATAGATGATTGAGATTTAGCCCCCCTTCAGGGGGGGTGGGGGGCAACAAAATAGGAAAAAGGCTGAAACTTTCGATCCAGCCTTTTTCCTATATTCAGTAAACAAGGATTTTACTTAAGAGTAAAGGCAATTGGTACCATGTACCATACAGGAACCGGTTTTCCACCCTGTTTGCCCGGTTTAAATGGGGGAAGTGTCGTTACAACCCTCATTGCTTCTTTATCAAGTTCGGGGTCAACGCCCTTAAGGACACTTACCTGGTTTACACCTCCTTTGGCAGTTACACAGAACCTCACGATAACTTTCCCCTGGATATTGTTTTCCTTT
>JBEKDR010000055.1:0-24483 GCA_050014255.1 Bacteroidales bacterium
GTATCTCTCTCCAGGGAGACATCTATATTTAATGCCAGATTTGGATTGTCCTGCAAAATTGAAGTATCAATTTTTTGGGTCAGGTACCCGAAACCTTTATAAAATATTCTGAATTGTCCCGGAGTTACTGAAAAACTATACAGGCCCGTATATTTATTTGGATAACCTACGTCAAGGGTATCGCCTGAGGTTTTGTTAATAAGATGTACAGAATAATTTTCATCAAAGAAAACAGTAGTATCTTTCAGACTGAACTTACCTTTTATTTCGAATAACTGGTTAACATCTGTATTCCCTAATCCCAGGTAAAATATTTCTTTCTTTTTGTAGTCAGTAGTCATTGAATAATAGGCATTTAGTCCGTTATTCATCGGCTGATAAAATTTATCATCGTCAGTTGAATTAATAGGAAATCCCAGGTTAGTTGGGGTTTTCCAGACCGTTCCAATTTTCTGACTTTTGAAAATATCAAATCCACCCATAGAACTATGTCCTTCTGAACTAAAATATAACACAGAATCATTCCGTGTTATAAATGGAGTATCCTCATTAAATGGTGTATTGATAGCAGCTCCCAAATTTACTGCCGGGCCCCAGTCTCCTGTAGCATCTTTTTCAGAAACATAAATATCGAGGTTCCCCTGTCCCCCGTCTCTGTTGCTTGTAAAGTAGAGTTTTTTACCGTCGGATGAAATACAAGCATGCGATTCGTAAAACTTAGTATTAATATTCTTGTTAAGTTTTTTAATAGGTGTCCAGGCGCCATTTACAAAGTTCGATGAATATATATTCCCGTCATAATTATCAGTTTTGTATAGAAACAGTTCAGTGCCATCGCTGTTAAGAGAAGATGATGAGCAATCTTCTCCTGCATTGAGAGCAGCAGTTATTTCTATTGGTGTCTGCCATTTTCCTCTTTCCTTCTTTGAATAGAAGATGGCATTCACAATACCTCTGCGTTCAGTGTAAACTATTGTGTTTCCGTCAAAGCTGACAGCAGGATTATCGTTTATTGCGCCCTGGCTGAAATCACTTCCCAGTTTCTTTTTGCTAAAGACCACAGGATTCGCTTCATATTGAATTGCATTCTTACAGGCCTGAATCTGCTGATCAATATACTCGAAGTTCTTCATTCCTCCTTTGGATTTTGTTTCCCTGGCAAGCTTACTGAAAGTTTGAAGAGTATTGAGTGCCTTTTCAAGCTGATTATTAATCAGATAGGCTTTAGAAAGGGAAAAATAGGAATCCAGAGGAGCTCGTTTTTCTTTAAACGATTCGGTTTTGGAATCATAGGTGGCAGTTTTGACAGCATTCTCAAGATAGGGAATTGATTTTTCTTTTTCACCGGGAATATTCAGATAGCAGTTGCCAATTTTATATTTAATATTAAAATTATCAATAGTATCGAGAAGAAGGTATAATTGATTTGCTAGCTCATATTCTTCAAAAAGATAATAAGACTCTGCCTTTGCAAATATTTTTTTCATCTCACTCGAAGACTGAGCTGAAGAAGCAACCGGGAAAATAACCAGAGTTAATAGTTGCAGGAGAATGCTTATAATTTTTCCTCTGAATTTTACCATTAAAACAAATATAGTAATTTTTCGATATGTTTAAACTAATGAAAGAGCAATTTTTATTTGAAGGTTATCTTATAAATATCCTCTTTCCCGTATCCTCCAGTCTCTTTATACTTTGAATAATAACCCGATTTGCCATCTCCAACAGGCATAAAGAAAATATCATCATCGGGTGTGTTAATAGGATAACCAAGGTTTTTAGGCTTACTCCAGAGTCCATTTGATTGCATATCGGACCTGAATAAATCGTACCCTCCCATGTTTTCATGCCCCTGGGAACTAAAAAAGAGAGTCTTCCCGTTATTTATCAGAAATGGTCTGTCCTCATTGAATTCCGTATTAATTTCCGGACCCAGATTTGCAACAGGTCCCCAGTCTCCATTAATTTTATGAGAAATGTAGAGATCCAGTCCTCCAAAACCGCCTGGTCTGTCGGAAGCAAAAATGAGTTGATTGCCATCTTCAGAAATAAAGGCATGTGATTCCCAATATTTTGTATTGATATTTTTGTTCAATTTAACAGTTTTGCTCCAACTGGTACCGTCATATGAGCTCACATAAATATCACTATTAATATGATCATCTTTAGAAAGAAACAGCAATTTTCCATCAGCAGAAAGGCAGGAAATATAAAAATCTCCATCTGATTGAAGTTCAGGAGTAATATTTACCGGAGGAGTCCATTTACCATTAACAAGTCTCGAAAACATAACAGCATCATAGAATTTCAGAGATACCATATAAGCAAAAGATTTCCCATCGGCTGAAATCAAAGGATTGAAGTTTGATTTTTCATCATTGAAAGGTTCACCAATGTTTTCCTCGGTATATGCTACAGGTTTGACTATAAGATCTTTCGCCATATCGCATACTTCTATTTCATTTTTAACAAAATCAATGTTCTCATGATCATCGGGAAGGAGTGTGGCTAAGTACTTCGTGAAAGTTTCTTTCGCTTTATCAAACCTGTAATTTATACGGTACGCTTTTCCAAGTTCAAATAATGCATCATATGGGGCAGTTACCTGTGCAAGAGTACCTTCTTTGTGCTTTGCGGACATATTTTTAGTCGCGTTTTCAAGATACGCAATGGAGAGATTTTTTTTCCCGGGAATATTTAGATAGCACACACCTGTACAATAAGCCAGATTCGCATTATCCGGCAGCTTTTCATATAGTTGCAGATAGTATGTAAGGGCATCAGTATAAGCTTCGTTCATAAGGAAATATTCAGCCTCAAGGAATGAATCCTGAAGGTCTTTATTCTCTTGTGCGTAAACAGGAATGATCAAAACTATTGTAAAAAACAGACATACTGCTCTTTTGCTCATAAACAGAGATTTTGGTAAACAAATTTATTAAAAAAATAGCAAAAGAATTGTTAATCATATATTATTTTAAAAAAATGACCGGCAGAAGCCGGTCATTTCCCAAGATTACGATTTTTCATGTTTCCTTTTTCTCCTCCGGAATATCAGGAATAAGCTCAGGGCTCCGGCTCCAATCAGAACCCATAAAATCCACAGGTTCCCTCTCCTGACATGTGTGGCAAGTAATTTAATCTTATCAGCTGAGATATCTTTTGCGATTATAAGGTTTGCAATACTCTTAATAACGGCTTCTTCAGGGTACTTTTCTTTGTTTGTGAAGAGATACATTAGAAGATCCTCTGGTGTTTTTATCCCTTCTTTTTTCAGATTAATCGACTTCAGAGAAGAAGCGAATGGTTCTTCTGAATATCCAACCAGATCGTTTAGGTATTGTTCAACTTTAGTATCGGGCAACGAACTGATCTTCACTAACAATTCTGATAACTGGCCCTGAGTAAGTCCATTCTTAAGAGCTTCATCGTAAAATGCCTGGAGCCATTTTTCTTTTGTTCTAAGGCCGCTTTGATCTACAGTTGTCACAGTTTGACGAATGAGACTTCCTGCAGGTGAATTTTCACTGAATGTCAGGATTTTAGTTCTCAATACTGCAATGGATGGATCTGTCTCGGCTAATATTGCTGCAGCGATCCTGTTCAGATCCTCAGGACTTATCTTACCACCGGTCTTTGAATTAATATATTCCTGCAAATCAGTCCAGGTTTTGAGATTGGATTTATAAATATCAAGATCTGTAAGAAGTTTTTTCAAGTCACCATCCGTGTGTTTTGCCAGGAAATCAATTGCAGCCTGCGTAAGGATATTATCCATAACAGCCACTATAAGAGCCAGTTTATCGATCTCTTCGGGATTGACGCTTTTTTTAGTTGCTTCTTCTTTCAGATAGGAGATATATTCATCAACTCTTCCGAATTCCTTGTTTTCAATATTTGCCTCAGCAATAACCTTTAACAGATTATCCTTCGCTCTGTTCTTCAGCATTGCAGCTAGAGAAGCAATCTGCTTTTGAGATATGACTCTGGTATATTCCGGACTTATTTCCGGTTGATTTTTAATATTTTTCTCCCTGGTAATCAAAACCTCGGTTTTGGTCGTATTGTTAAACCTGTCAGTCAGTTTAAAAACAACCCTGTTATTCCCGCGACTGGGAGCCATTTTATAGTTAAAAACTGAATCAAGAATTGTAAAGTGCTGAACTGAAACTAATGAATCTCCTACCCAATGTTCAATTGTAAGAAAAGATTTTGGTTCAACCTTCATTGGAAAAATGATTGAGTCACCTTTTGTAACAGAAATGGTTTTATTTGTTTCAACTTTTAAATCCGCAACAAAATCTGTTTTTGGAAGTATCGTTCCCGGAAGTACTAAACTGTCGGAAGGATTTAAAAGAGGCAAATCAAGTTTCCTGACGACTTTTTCTCCTCCATCCCCTTCATAAGAGATTTGATAATCTCCCTGGGGCAGCTGGAACTCATATTCACCTGTTTTAGGATTCGAATAGACAATCATTGTCTGGTTAGGATTTTTAATATTCATAGCGCTTACCTTAACGCTATCATTCATACTGCTGATAAGATCAGCCACTTTTACCATTCCTCTTACAAAGAACTTTCTGGGATGATCCTTGGAAAAAATCTCGATGTGGTATATATCCTGTTTGCCAAAACCACCAGGCAATTCTCTTGCCATATATCCTTCATATCCTTCATGCATAGGCTTAAAGAAGACATCATCATCGGTAGTGTTAAGCGGATAACCTACGTTCAGGGGAACCGACCATTCGCCATTATCAAGAAGTGTTGAATAGAAAATATCATAACCTCCCATATTAAAATGACCCCTTGAGCTGAAAAACAGGGTTTTGTCATCATCACTTAAAAACGGAGATTCTTCATTATAAGGTGTATTTATAACAGGTCCGAGATTTACAGCCGGACCCCAGTCGCCTGTGCTGTCACGATTCGAGACATATATATCAAGACCCCCAAATGTGCCTTTTCTATTACTGGTGAAATAAAGTTTTTTGTTGTCGTGCGATATAGTTGCATGCGATTCCCAATATTTGGTATTGATATTATCATTGAGTTTTACAATTGGCGACCAGGTTCCGTTTTCAAATCGTGAAGTATAAATTATTCCATCATAATCAGCCGAACTGTACAGGTAAAGATCCTTTCCGTCTTTCGATATAGAAGTTGGGAAAAGATCACGGTCAACTTTTAACAACTCATTCATATTCTGAGGCTCTGTCCAGACACCTTTAACTTTTGTTGAATATAGTAAAGCATCATAAAATGCCTGGCTTCTTGAAAATACGATAAGATCTTCTTTATCAGATACAACAGGGTTATAATCATTGTTACTGCTATTTATAAGACTACCAAGATTTTTCTCTTTAACGAAGAGTGGCATCTTCATAAGCTCCCTGGCATTCTTACAAGATTGTATCTGGAAGTTCACAATTGTTGTATCATAAACTTCAGAGTTGAGATTCTTTTTGAAGAGTTCGTAAGCCCTGAGTGCTTTATCGATCTGGTTATTGATCCGATACGCATTGGCGAGATAGTAGAGCGCGTCATAAGGTGCTCCGGTTTCATTGAATTTTCCCTCTTTGTATTTTGGATCAATATTCTTAACAGCATCCTCAAGGTAACTGATAGCCTTAACTTTCTCTCCGGGTATATTTATGTAACACTGGCCAATCCTGTATTTGAAATTTGCATTATCCGGGTAGCTTTTTAATAATTGCTGATATAAAGGCAACGCATCCTGGTAAGACTCAAACAATATCCAGCTTTCGGCATCATAAAAATTATCTCTCAAATCTCCTTTAGACTGAGAAAATAAATCACTATTGATAAATGTGGCAACAAGCCATGTTAAGAGAACTAACCTTTTCATCATAATGCAATTAAGTCTAAAATGGATGTAGGCACATAAAACATTTGCGAAAAATATAATCCTAAGTTTCTATTTTTAGAATGAGGGAATCAATCTGCTATTTCTCTACTCAAGGCTACTAATATAGGATAAATATTAGAAAAAATGGCTATTTATGACACTCCTTTTTACCAAATCTTTCCTTTTTTCTCAAAATCAGTTTCCTGGCAGATGAAAAACACAATCATTATCTGAGAGTGACAAGCAGATTAAAGCATATCCGGAGAATAATTTTCAAGAATCTGTTTTACTTTATGGAGGAATTTTCCTGCGAGTGCACCATCAATTACTCTATGGTCATAGCTTAATGAGAGTATCATTACCTGTCTGACGGCTATCATATCTCCCTCAGGTGTTTCTATCACTACCGGAGTTTTTCTTACCACACCTGTACCGAGGATAGCAGCCTGGGGCTGATTAATAATGGGTGTTCCTGCAAGATTATTATAACTACCGAAATTTGTAATTGTAAAGGTACCTCCTGTAATTTCGTCAGGCTTTAGTCTATTTATCCTGGCCCTTTCTGCAAGATCATTGACTGCTTTTGCCAGACCGGTGAGACTTTTCTCGTTGGCGTTTTTTATTACCGGTACAATCAGATTTCCATCAGGAAGTGCAGTTGCCATCCCTATATTGATGTTTTTCTTTTTGATAATATTGTTGCCATCAACAGATATATTGACCATAGGAAATTCATAGAGAGCTTTTGCAACAGCATCTATGAATATCGGAGTCAGAGTAAGTTTTTGACCCTCATCAGCCAAAAACTTTTCCTTGTTGGCATTTCTCCATATCACAAGACGGGTTACATCAGCATCAATAAAAGAGGTGACATGTGGTGATGTTCTTTTCGACAAAACCATGTGCTCTGCTATTATTTTGCGTACCCTGTCCATAGGAATTATTTCATCAGAGATTGACCGGGGGAAAGCAACTGCTTCCGGAACCTCCAGGACTTTTGCAGCCTTTATGGATTCTTTTGCAGAATTCCTCTCTTCAAGGATTTTTAATATATCATCTTTTGTTATTCTTCCATCCATTCCTGTTCCGGTTGTTTTATCAAGATCAGCGTAACTTATTCCTTCGCGTGCGGCTATACTTCTCACAAGGGGTGATATGAATTTTCCGGATGGTGTCCTGCTTTTCATTTCGTGAGATGAAACTTCAATTTCCGTTCTTTCCTGTTTTACAGATGCAATGGTTTCGCGGATTCTTTCAACCTCTTTATTAACTTTCTTCAGATCTTCTTTAGTCGGAGAAGCATTATTTTCAATTACTGCCAATATATCACCAATCCTGGCAACTGAACCTTCTTTAGCAATAATGGAGACAAGAGTGCCTGCAACGGGTGCCGGAACCTCTGAATCGACCTTATCAGTTGCAACCTCAACCAGAGGGTCATCCTCCTTTACCTGAGAACCTTCAGTGACAAGCCATTTATTAATTGTTGCTTCTATTACTCCTTCTCCCATTGCAGGTAGTGTGATATTCAGTTTTGCCATATTATGTAATTTTGACTCTAATTATTTTCCTTATATAACTTATTGAGTTGTCGCGTCATTTATCCTTTTTATTTAACCCCAAACCCCTAAAGGGGGCTATAATTCAATGTTTTACCCCCCTCAGGGGGCTGCGGGGATAAAAACTCTTAAATACTAAACAACCGTACCAACTAAATGTTTCAGGTATCCGTTGCATGTTGAAACAATTATCCTGACAATTAAAATTGGCTGTTGAAAATCAGTCTCAAAAAGCGATTGGCAAGAGCCAACCCCTCCCTGAAAAAAACTGCCACTATTATCAAAAACCGTAATGATACGTAATTTCCCTCTGCAGCTCGCTTGTTCACATAAATCCTCATTGCTTTGTAAAAGTAAAGAATATCTTTAAAGCTGTTCTTTTCCGTAGATCTGCCTTTGAAATGAACTATCTGTACTTCCGGAAAATAGTAATTTTTATATCCTGTTTGTAACAATCTGTAACTCAGGTCTATATCTTCGCCATACATGAAGAAATCTTCATCCAGCAACCCTGATTTATTGAGTGCTTCCCGGCGAATGAACATGAAGGCACCTGAAATTACTTCAGTCAATGAAGTTTCGTGATTATCGGTCTGAGGGAGATAATATCTGTTGAGAAACCGGGATTCAGGAAACAAAAACGAAAAACCAAATGATTTAAAGAATGCAATTCCGGGAGTTGGCAAAGCTCTTTTCGATTCGGGGAGAAATCTGCCTTCGCCATTTATCATCCGAATTCCCATTGCTCCTGCATCCGGTCTTTTATTCATGAAATCAATACATTTCGAGAAGGTATCATTTTCAACAACTGTGTCAGGATTCAGCAGCAACACAAATCGTCCGGCTGCCTTTTTGATCGCCTGATTATTTGCCGAGGAAAAACCTGCATTTACATTATTTATAATAAGTTTAACGACTGGGAACTCACTTGTTATCATCTCAATAGACCCGTCTTCTGAATTATTGTCAACTACAAATATTTCACAGTCAATATTTTCCGAAGCAATCAGTACGGAATGCACACATTGTTTAAGAAAATCACGTACATTGAAACTGACAATAATTACAGATAGTTCCATTCTGTAGTTATTTGCTGGTCAATTCATCTCTTATAACCTGTGAAAGTCTCCGAACTCCTTCTTCAATCTCGTCTTTATTTGAAAAAGAGAAATTTATGCGCATTGTATTGTGTCCGGAATTATTGCAGTAGAAAGATGAACCGGCAACGAAGGCAACATTTTTAACAATGGCTTTTTTAAATATTTCATCGGTATCAATTTGATCCGGCAGAGTCACGAAGAGGAACAGACCTCCCTGAGGCTCTGTCCAGGTAACGCTTTTTGGCATATATTTTCTAAAACAGGTTATCATATGAGTGCGGCGTTCACGATAAAGAGCAATTGTTTTTTTTAGATTTTTCTCAAGCAACCCTTTTTCCATGTAACGGGCAATAATTTTCTGTACAAAAGAAGATGTACAAAGGTCGGCTGTCTGTTTTGCCATAACAAGTTTATCTAATATTTCAGGGTGACCTATGACCCATCCTACCCTGAATCCAGGTGCGAAAATCTTTGAAAAAGTGCAAAGTGTAATTACCCTTCCCGTGGTATCAAGTTCATTCATAAGTTTTTGAGGCTCTCCTTCGAAACGTAACTCCCGGTAAGGACTGTCTTCTACAATTAGAAGGTCATATTTATCAGCAATTTCAATGATTTTCAGTCTCCTGGAATCAGGAATTGTTTTGCCTGAAGGATTCTGAAAATCGGGTATAACATAGATAAATTTGATTTTTCGCCCGAGTTCTTTAAGAATTATGATGGTCTCCTCAAGTTCATCAGGCTTAATGCCCTCATCATCGAGGGTTATACCTTTTAGTTTTGCTCCATAAAATGTGAACGCGTTTATGCCGCCAAGATAGGAGGGAAGACCGCAAAGAACGTAATCGACGGGGTCGAGAAATACCTTAGCTATAAGATCGAGAGCCTGTTGCGACGCAGTGGTAATAATGAGATTTTCCATACTTATTTTCAATCCCTGCCTGTTATGTCTTTCTACAAGCATCTTTCTCAGGAGAGGATCTCCTTCAGTTGTACCATATTGCAGACTATCAGGACCGTCTTTCTCGAGTATTTCATCGACAATCTCCTTAAGATCATTGACAGGAAATGTTTCAGGTGCAGGAAGCCCTCCGGCAAAAGAGATCATACCAGGTTTCTGCAGGTGCTTGAGTATCTCTCTTATAGCAGATCGCTTCATGCTTTTTCCGGAATTCGACAGGAATTGATTAATTGATGTTATCATTGCTGGTATGGATTTCTATTATTAATCGCCCTTCCCAATGTAATCTCATCGGTATATTCAAGTTCGTCTCCAATTGCAACGCCCCTTGCAAGAGTCGTCATACGTAAATCATATTTATTCAGCCTTTTAAACAGGTAATAGTTTGTTGTGTCACCTTCCATAGTTGTACTCAATGCAAGAATTATCTCATTGATACCTCCCGCCTTTACTTTTTCTTCGAGGTTGTCTATTTTCAGATCAGAGGGGCCAATTCCGTCAATAGGAGAGATAATCCCTCCCAGTACATGATACATTCCCCTGAATTGCCGTGTGTTTTCAATTGCCATCACGTCCTGAATATTTTCCACTACACAGATTAAAGATCTCTCTCTCTTTTCATCACTGCAGATATTGCATATTTCAGTATCTGAAATATTGTTGCAGATCCTGCAATAGTGAATCTCTTCGTGAAGCCTGATAATGCTCTCCCCGAATTTTCTTACCTCTTCAGAATCTCTTCTTAAAAGGTTCATTACCAGCCTGAAAGCTGTTTTTCTTCCTATCCCGGGAAGAGATGCAAATTCATTTACGGCATTTTCCAGGAGCCTGGAAGGAAATTCAGTAAAACTCATGATTAAATACTTTCAGACAAAATTAGTTCAATTTTCCGGTGTTATTAATGAGGCAGGGAATTTTTTGTCTTCCATTCTTTTTGTTATTCTTGTAACCTAATTGATTCTGATATGTCACCTCTCCTGATACTTGGAATTTTTCTGATCTATACATTGGTCTTATTTTCAGTTACCTGGTTCACGGCAAGGAAAGCTGACAACCAGTCATTCTTCATAGGGAATAAAATATCTCCCTGGTTTGTAGTTGCTTATGGTATGATAGGTGCATCGCTTTCGGGTGTGACATTCATGTCTGTGCCCGGATGGGTAAAGGATACTCAGTTCAGCTATATGGTTGTCGTTTTAGGATACCTTTTCGGTTATTTCGCAATAGCCCTTGTTTTACTCCCTTTATATTACAGGTTAAAACTGACATCTATATATTCATATCTGGAACAACGGTTCGGATTCTGGTCGTATAAAACAGGTGCGGGTTTTTTTATTCTATCGAGAACACTTGGCGCTTCATTGCGTATGTTTCTGGTTATAAATGTTCTGCAGATTTTTGTTTTTGACGCCTGGCATGTTCCGTTCTGGATTAATGTTCTTGTATTCATCACTCTTATCATTCTTTATACTTTAAAAGGAGGAATAAAAACAATAATTTGGACTGATACCTTGCAGACAACTTTTATGCTGCTTGCAGTTGTTCTATCTGTAATTTACATTGGAAAAAATCTCCATATTCCTCTATTTAAGCTGGTTTCCATCGTAAAAGAGAGTTCAATTTCGAAAGTGTTTATAACTGACTGGCATCATCCAAGATTTTTTCTGAAACAGTTTTTCAGCGGAATGTTTATTACCATTGTCATGACAGGTCTGGATCAGGAGATGATGCAGAAAAATCTCAGCTGCAGAAACATTAAGGAGGCTCAGAAGAATATGTTCACATTCAGCGGGATACTCGTTGCTGTAAATCTTTTGTTTCTGTTTCTCGGGGCCCTTCTGCTTATTTTCATCCAGAATAAAAGCCTGATAATAGCTTCAAGCGATGATATTTTTCCTACGATCGCAATAAGGTATCTGGGCCCGGTGGCAGGAGTGGTATTTCTGATAGGGCTTATTTCAGCCGCATTCCCCAGTGCTGATGGTGCGTTGACATCTCTTACGACATCTGTGAGTATTGATTTTTTGGGTCTTGAACGCAGGGAAGGTATCTCTGAAAAGGCAAAAACCAGGATCAGGTATGCAGTACACCTGACAATTGCCCTGGTGTTCTTTATAAGTGTCCTGATATTCAGTACATTGAATGACAAGGCTGTAATAGAAAAACTTTTTACAATAGCTGGCTATACTTATGGACCACTACTTGGACTTTATTCCTTCGGGTTGTTTACAAAAAGATTAGTAAACGATAGGATTACACCAGCTGTTGCGATTTTTTCTCCAGTTACATGTTACTTTCTCAGTAAATATTCAACAGTGTTGTTTAACGGGTACAAATTCGGATTTGAATTGCTTCTTCTTAATGGCTTGCTGACATTTGTAGGGTTATTTATTTTCAGCAGAAAATCAGAAAAGACATCCTTTTTTACCACATCGCCTATCGCCAAAAATACATAATACATTTCTTACTACCTGATGCCTGATCCCTGTTGCCTGTTTCCTTTTGCACCTGAAGTTCCTGTATTACTCTTATCACTATTATCTTCAGTATCTTCAGTATCTTCAGGAACCGGTTTCTTAAGAATTGCATTTATCTTTTTATATGGGATATTCCAGACAATATAGTAGTTCATTCCTGCAGTGAGTGTTTTTGTACCATCGCCGAACCCGGGAAAATAGACTGGCCGGAGGTCTTTACCCGTACTTGTATAAAGCAGCATTCGGATACTTATCGACCATCCTATACTGAAATGATCGAATATTTCTGCTCTCACCCCCGGAGTAGCTTCCAAGAAATGTCCCCAGTTTGTCTTAGAAGGAAGGGAAGAAGAGGTAGTGCCCCAGTAATCTGTCATCTGAAAAGAAGGAACTCCAGAAATAAACCGGCTTAAACCATAACTCAATCCAATACCAGCCCAGTACTTCCCTTGCGATTTATCGGGTTTCAGAAGGTTAAAATCCATCCCGATGCGGATAAAACTTCCATGATTGAAATAAGTGTAATTATATTGTGAATACTTAAAATTGAGATAGCCGGCGGCAAACACTGCCGAATGCTTTTCATCAAGATCAACAGAAATATATCCCTCTTCATTCAAAATATTTTTATCTGAATAATAGATTGCAGGACCAGACACCTCCAAGCCAACTTTTATTTTAAGAGGTATGGGAATTGTGTCCTGGGCCTGAACCTGAATCAGTTTGCAATTCAGGAAAAGAATGAGACTAATAGAATATGCGAAGGTTTTCCACATTTTGATTTGTAATAGTCTTGTTGCTGGTATATATGTCCTTGATAATATGCTTTGTAAATTTAGGCAATGTGTCAAGTTGATGATAAAACGTATAACCGCACTCCTTTGAAATAAGATGGGGATAGCTGCTATATTGGAATTCAATTGTATCAGTGACTCCATTTATCTGAATACCAAATGTGCAACTTTCTGTCGACGCATTGAGTGGTATCAGCGCGGGCTGTACACTGACTGTTTTATTATAAATCAATGAATCATTATTCAGTCCGTAAAGAGTCAGACTATCCGGAGCAAGAAGTGTTTTTGTGGCATTATCATAAAACGAAGCTTTCAGGTACGATTCAGTTTCCTCAAAACATGATCCCTGAGCACATGAAAGCAGGAATAGAATAATACCTGACAGAATAATAAGGAGACTTCCCGGAATAAATTTTCTCATTACTTATTTGAAAGCCTCAAAAGTACAAAAATATTTATTAAAATTTTGGCAGGTTTCTGAGCACTCCGTTTATTCCGTTTTTGATTCGGAGCAATACATTGTTGTCTTTTTCTCCTTTAAAATAAATTTCTGCAATTATATCCTTGTATTCTTTGAAGAGATAATTCCTTTTAAGTTTAAGAGTCGGCGATAATTCTCCAGTCTGGGGAGTCCATTCTTCAGTCACTAAACGAAACCTTTTTATCTGTTCAAATTCGCCAAGGGATTTATTTACTTCCCTGACTTCTTTATTGAATTTTTCAACTACTTCATCCATTTCAATAAGCTCCTTATTGTCCCGGAACTGGATCTTGTGCATTGAACACCAGTCGTGGAGGAATGTAAAATTCGGAGAAAGGAGTGCGCTTGCAAATTTCTGATTCTCGCCAATTACCATTGCCTGCTCTATAAAGAATGACTCTTTTAGTTTATTCTCAATTGGCTGGGGAGCAATATATTTTCCGGCACTAAGTTTAAACATCTCTTTTTTCCTGTCGGTTATCCGAAGGAATTTTCCCTCTTCAATTACACCGATATCGCCGGTATGAAGCCATCCAT
Source organism: Bacteroidales bacterium (assembly GCA_050014255.1). Lineage (GTDB taxonomy): Bacteria > Bacteroidota > Bacteroidia > Bacteroidales > VadinHA17 > LD21. The sequence continues at coordinate 13,776 of JBEKDR010000055.1, forward strand.
CCTTATCGATGATCTCTGCAGTCAGTTCCGGTGCTTTATAATAGCCCATCATAACATTTTCACCTCTGCATAAAATTTCACCGTCATCAGCGATCTTCACTTCAACGCCTTCGATAACCGGTCCGCATGTTCCAAACCCGATTTCATCTATTCTTAAAGGATTAACAGATATAATAGGAGAGGTTTCTGTAAGTCCGTAACCCTGAATAACAGGTATACCAGCTGCCCAGAAGATTTTTTCGAGTCTCGATTGAAGGGCAGCGCCCCCTGATACCAGAACCTGCAACTCACCGCCGAGAGCCTCCTTCCACTTACAGAAAATCAGTTTTCTGGCTATCCTGAGGCGGAACTTATAAAATTGTGAGTTCCCCTTCAGCTTGAATTTTAGTCCCAGGTCTACGGCCCAGAAAAATATTTTTTTCTTTAGCCATGGAAGCTCACGCCCCTTTCCTATAATATTATCATAAATTTTTTCGAGAAGGCGTGGAACTGTATCGAAAACATGTGGTTTAATCTCTTTTACTGTCTCCGATATTGTCCCCATGTTTTCAACATAATAGATACTTATCCCTTTATAAAGAAAGTTATAATTAACCATACGTTCATAAACATGGCAAAGGGGGAGAAAACTTATCGCTCTGTGACCGTAGCCGAGGTGATGGGCTTTTGATGTTGTAATTGCATTTTTTACCAGGTTATTGTGTGACAGCATAACACCTTTTGAATTTCCCGTAGTGCCTGAGGTATAGATGATAGTTACAAGATCTTCAGGTTTGATGCTCTCTTTTATTTTCTCCAGTTCATCGTGAAATTTGTCCGCACTTTTTTTACCCACTTCAATTATATCATCAAAGGATCTTACTCCTTCAACATGCTCAAATGAGAAGATATCCTGAAGTCCATGAATTTTATCGGCAATCGGGCTTACTTTATTATATATCGTTTTGTTGCCAAGAATAATCATCTTTACATCAGCGTGCTCAAGTATATATTCATATTCATCAGTCCCGATCGTAGGATAGATTGGTACATGTATGAGTCCGGCCTGGGCAAGACCCATATCGACAAAATTCCATTCAGGCTTATTTCCGCTTATTGTCGCGACTTTGTCTCCCTTTTTATACCCTAATGAAAGCAGGCCATAACTTACCCAGTTAACATAATTGGCTGCATCTACAGTAGAGTAGGTAATCCATTCGTGATCTCTTTTCCCGCCATACATATCATCGCGTGGATATTTCTCCAGGTTCCACTGAATTATATCAAAGGTTCTTTTAACTTCCATTATCATTATAAGTTAGTCAGGCGACAAGCTAATGATTATTTTCGAACAAATAATAATGAGAGAACAAACAAAAAATAAAATGACTTATAGATGTCACATAATCAAGGTATTATAAAAGCATGTTTTATAATATAATTCGAATCGAAGAAGTTTCAGCTTAAGCAGATATCGTAAAATCAGAATTTTTTAAGGAATTCAGTGGCTTTTTGGATCGCATGTTGTATCCCTTCAGGATTCTTTCCCCCGGCAGTAGCCAGAAAAGGTTGTCCGCCGCCTCCTCCGTTAATTTCACCGGAAATCTCTTTAATAATCGAAACCGCACTTATGTTCTTTCCCTTGACGAGATCATCGCTTACTGTGACCAGTAAACTGGCTTTTCCACCATTCTCTGATCCGATTACCATTACAGTATTGTCTATAGATGTTCTTAACTGATAAGCCAGGTTCTTCAGTACATCAGGTGAATCGGTTTCAATCTGCCCGGAAACAAAACTTATATTATTAATTTTTACAGCCTTGTCAATCATTTCTTTGAGCCTGCTTGTTGTTGATTGAACCTGGAATTTTTCCACACTCTTCTTAAGTAAATTATTTTCTCCCAGAAGTTTTTCGACACTATCCGTGATACTGCCGGCGCTCTTAAGAAGCGTGGCGATATCATCAATTGTCTTCAATTTGCCATTTATATATTCCTCAGCTTTTGCTCCAGTTAAAGCTTCAATTCTTCGCACACCGGCTGCAATGGCTCCTTCTGATATAATCTTCACAATTCCGATACTGCCCGTTGCTTCAACATGTGTTCCGCCACACAACTCTATTGATTTGCCAAATTCAACAACTCTTACTTGATCGCCGTATTTTTCGCCAAAAAGTGCCATAGCTCCCATAGATTTTGCTTTTTCCATCGAAACTCCTTCAGTGATCTTGCTTACATAATTGTCCCTTACCATCTGGTTCACCTGTTCTTCAACTTTTGATATTTCCTCCCTGCTCATCTTGCTGAAATGACTGAAGTCAAAACGAAGACGATCGGGAGTCACCAGTGAACCTTTTTGTTCCACATGTTTTCCCAGAACAGAACGTAACGCAAAATGGATCAGGTGAGTGGCTGTATGATTATTTGCTGTCATCAGCCGTTTTTCACTATCAACTGTTGCTTTGAAGACTGAAGTAATATTGGAAGGCAACTTTCCTGAAATATGGATTATCAGGTTATTCTCCTTAACAGTATCAGTTATGACAATTTTTTCTTTTCCTGACGATATAATACCTGTATCACCCTTCTGACCGCCGGCTTCAGCATAGAAGGGAGTTTTATTAAAAACAAGCTGGAAGTTCTCCTTCCCTTTGACTTTAACACTCCGGTATTTTGTTATAAGCACATCATCTTCAGTCTTCCGGTAACCGGTGAATTCAGTTCCCTCAACTTCTTTTACAACTGTCCAGTCTGCCGCTTCAACAGAGGCATCTTCTCTCGACCGGTCTTTCTGGTTCTTCATCTCTTCTTTAAAACCTTTCAGATCAAGATGCATATCATTTTCTTTAAGAATAAGTTGTGTAAGATCAACCGGAAATCCGAAAGTATCATACATCTCAAAGGCCACTTTCCCGGGAAGCACATTTTTATGTTCTTTTTTGAGATCAGTAATCATCCTTTCAATCATTTTCAACCCTTTACCGAGAGTTTTAAGAAAAGCAGTCTCTTCTTCAAAGATTATTTTCGAGATCTGTTCTTTACCTGATTGAAGCTCAGGATACTGGTCACCCATAATAGCTGCAAGGACAGGAACCAGTCGAAATATGAATGGTTCCTCAATTTCAAGGTTATTATAACCGTACCTTACCGCACGACGGAGCACTCTTCTAATAACATAACCTGCTTTATTATTTGAAGGAAGCTGCCCGTCAGCTATTGAGAATGAAACGGCTCTCAGATGATCTGCAACAACCCGAAGCGCAATATCCCATTTTTCGTTAACCCCGTATGACTTTCCAGTAATTTCAGAGATTTCCTTTATGACATCCTGAAAAAGATCAGTTTCGTAATTTGATTTTTTACCCTGTGCTACCATACAGAGCCGTTCGAATCCCATACCGGTATCAACATGCCTGGAAGGAAGCTGTTCCAGAACGCCGTCAGTCCTGCGGTTATACTGAATAAATACAAGGTTCCATATTTCAATTACCCGGGGATGACCTTTATTTACCAGATCTTTGCCGGGCATTATTTTTCTCTCTTCATCATCGCGTATATCAATATGGATCTCCGAACAGGGACCGCATGGACCTGTTTCTCCCATTTCCCAGAAGTTATCCTTTTTTGATCCTTCAAGAATCCTTCCTTCCGGTTTTGAAAAACATTTTTCCCAACATGCGAAAGCTTCATCATCCCGTGGAACATTGTCTTCCGGACTCCCCTCAAATATTGTGGCATATAACCGGTCTTGTGGAATTCCTAGTTTTTTCACGAGTAATTCCCAACCCCATTCAATTGCCTCTTTCTTAAAATAGTCACCAAATGACCAGTTGCCAAGCATTTCAAACATTGTATGGTGGTAGGTATCATGCCCAACTTCTTCAAGGTCATTATGTTTTCCGGATACTCTTAAACATTTCTGTGAGTTTGCAACTCTTCTGTTCACTGGTTGCTGGTTCCCGAGGAATATGTCTTTGAACTGGTTCATTCCTGCATTTGTAAACATAAGTGTAGGGTCATTCTTAACCACCATTGGCGCTGAAGGCACTATAAGATGTCCTTTAGACTCGAAAAATTTAAAAAACAACTGCCTCAGTTCCTGTGAATTCATGTTATTTAGGTTTTTTGTCAAATACGAATTAAGTTTCAATAATCATTTTGAAAAAGTGTAACATTTTATATCTGATATACGTTAAACATCTATCAGAGTGTTAAATATTCATTCTTAAAAATTAGCTTGTAAAATTAGTTTATTTGCTTTAGATTTGTCATATTGCAAAATAAAATTTAAAAAAACCTCTGCCTGTTGTTAAGAAACCGGAAATACGTGCTTGATTTATCCGATCTGCAATATAAGCAGGTCAGGCTGCCCTGGAAGAAGAGGCTTTTGCATCTTCTTTTATGGTTCGCCGGATCGCTTGTTTTAGCAATGTTATATGGCACCTTTTTTGAAAATATTTTTGGTTCTCCAAAAGAGAAAATGCTTAGTCAACAAGTTGAAAATCTGAAACTTCAGTATACACTTCTTGGAAGAGAGCTTGATTATTCAGTTGCTGCTCTTAACAGTTTCAGACTCTCTGATGACCGACGTTACCGGCCTATTCTTGACATGGACAGTGTTCCTGAATCATATAGAAAAGCAGGATTTGGAGGGGTTGACAGATACATTGATCTTAAGGGTTATCTGAACTCAGATCTTCTTATTGGGTACAAATCAAAAATTGATGAAATAAAAGTCAGGGCGACTGTACAGAAGGAATCCTTTAATTCTATCGCAGAAATGTCAGACGAATGGAAAAGGGAGATGGATCATTTCCCGGGAATAAGTCCGGTGAGTGTAAATTTCAGACTAGGTGACGGATACAAATGGCGGACAATTCACCCGGTACTGGGAACTCCCCGAATGCATAACGGGCAGGATTTTGAAGTACCTTATGGTACCGATGTGTATGCTACAGGCGATGGTACGGTTATTGAATCGGGTTGGAATTCAGGGGGATTCGGAAATTGCATTGTAATAGATCATGGCTATGGCTTGCAGACTGTTTATGGTCATCTTAGTGATATAAAAGTTATTAAAGGTCAGAACATTAAAAGAGGTGACCTGATAGGAATAAGCGGAAGCAGCGGTTTGTCTTCAGGTCCTCACCTTCATTACCAGGTCGAACAATTCGGGACACATAAGAATCCTGTTAATTTCTTTAATAGTGATGTTAGTGTTGAGGAATATAAGGATATGATCCAGGCATTCGAATCTAAGACAAAACTCAGATAATTTCCCCACCATTTAATTATAATCATCTTAACATCCAACCTGGATAGTGAGTTTCTTGTTTTTTCAGAATTGATTATCTTTGCACAATATGGCACCGACAAAATATAAGTTTGATCCTGATTCTCTGAGTTTTGATAAAATAAGACTTGGTATAAAGGCTATATTGCTCAGGTTTCTTGCTTATTTTATCGGGTCACTCGTAATCGCATTAATTTACTGGGTCATTTATGCATCCTTCTTCGATTCTCCAAAAGAGAAGGCCCTCAAGAGGGAAGTTGAGCAGATGACGATACAGTACGACCTGATTCACAGGGAGATGGCAAATGTTGAAAATGTTCTCGAAGATCTTCAGAAGACCGATGATAATCTGTATAGAACCATTTTTGAAGCTGAACCTATACCATCTGAGCAGAGAGAGGGAGGAATAGGAGGAGTCAACAGATATGAAGCTCTCGAGGGTTATAATAATTCCAACCTGGTTATAGAAACAGCTACCAGGCTCGATAAGATCAGGAAAAAAGTTTATATTCAGTCAAAATCATTTGACGATCTGATAAAACTGGCTATAAACAAGGAAGATATGCTCAGATCGGTTCCTGCAATTATTCCGATATCCAATAAAGATCTGACAAGAACAGCTTCAGGATTCGGATGGAGGATTCATCCTTATTATAAGATCAGTAAATTTCATTACGGGATGGACTTTACTGCTCCGCTTGGAACTGAAGTATATGCAACAGGTGATGGAAAAGTTGTTGACGTATTATCATCACAGAGAGGTCTTGGTAAACATATAATAATTGATCATGGTTTCGGATATAAAAGTATTTATGCACATCTGAGCGAATTCAATGTAAGGGTAGGCCAGAAGGTTCAGAGAGGAGATATTATCGGTTTTGTCGGGAGTACGGGAATGTCGGTTGCCAACCATCTTCATTACGAGATCAAACTTAATGGCGTAAATGTCGATCCGGTCAACTATTATTTTGAAGATCTCAGTTCGGCAGAATATGAAAAAATGATTGAGATTGCATCAAAAACCGGTCAGTCTTTTGATTAAGGATTTTTTATTGCACTAATTTCATATTATGGTGCTGATGTCGTTATTGATAAAAAATCATATGCAATAGGTCGATTGAAATCTCATATAAATAATTGGTATGCCTTACAAAGAAAAAAAAGTCGAAAAGCTATATTATTCGATAGGGGAAGTAGCTGAAATGTTGGAGGTTCCGGTCTCTACCATTCGTTTCTGGGAAAATGAGTTCGATATTCTCAAACCAATGAAAAACAAAAAAGGCAACAGACTGTTTACACCGGCAGACATTAAAAATCTTAAGATACTTCATCATCTTGTCAAAGAAGAGGGTATGACTCTTTCCGGGGCTAAAAAGAAACTGGCGATTAAATGGGATGAGACAGATTATAAATATGAGATCAACGAATCGCTTCAGAATATAAAATCATTGCTTCTCGATATTAGAGATAATATGTAAAGAATCTCTGTGGTTCTCTGGGGCCTCTTCCCCCCCCAGGAGAGAAGGGTGTGAGGCTAAAATGTGAATGATTTAAGTCCCTCCCACCTGGGGGAGGGATTTAGGGAGAGGCAAAAAAAACTTACACAGAGCCACAGAGGATTCACAGAGGTCCACGGAGAAGAAAATTATGAAATTAAAAGATCTTTGTTCATATCTCGATTCAGCAATTCCCCTGTCATTTCAGGAAGGGTATGATAATTCAGGGCTGCAAGTCGGGACGCCCGAAAGAGAGATTTCTTCAGCAATAATCACACTTGATGTCACTGAGGAGGTAATTGATGAAGCTGTTGCTCATAAATGCGATGTATTGGTTTCGCATCATCCTCTTATTTTCCAACCAATAAAGACCCTGACAGGCAGATCATTTACAGAAAGGATTCTATATAAAGCTGTAAAGAACGATATTGCTGTTTATTCCGCTCACACAAATCTTGATGTGCTCAGTAATGGAGTCAGCAGTAAGATGGCAGAAAAGATTGGCCTGGAAAAGATAAGTGTCCTATTGCCCTCTGAGAACAAATTATTAAAACTTGTCACATACATTCCTGAATCTCATCTTGAAGTAGTGAGAAACGCACTTTTTGAAGCTGGTGCAGGTGTTATTGGCAATTATGACCAATGTGGATTCGCTGCATCAGGAACCGGCAGTTTCAGAGGTAACGATATTACAAATCCATTCAGAGGTGAAAAGGGGAAGATCCATTTTGAAAAAGAGATTCGCTTTGAAACAATACTGTTTTCTCATCTTAAAGATAAAGTGATTAAGGCTCTTCTCGAGGCTCATCCTTATGAAGAGGTGGCATACGATCTCTACTCACTTGAAAATAAAAATGCCGGGACAGGTTTAGGTTGCATCGGGAAATTTCATAATCCGGTGTCGGAAAATGATTTTTTAAAAATGGTTTCTTCGGTTTTTGAGGCAAAAGGAATCAGGTATTCGAAACCGATAGGAAAACCGGTAAAAAAAGTCGCGCTTTGTGGCGGCTCCGGTGCATCTCTGCTCAATCTTGCAATTGCTTCAGGAGCCGATGCATTTTTAACTGCAGATATTAAATATCATGATTTTTTTAATACAGAGAATAAGATTCTTCTGGTGGATGCAGGACATTTTGAGACTGAAAAATTCTCAGCAGAAATTTTAAAAGACCTAATTATTAAAAAATTCCCTAAATTTGCAGTCCGGTTTTCAGAGACAAATACAAATCCGATAAATTATTTTTAAATATGGAAAAAGCAAAATCACATGAGTCTGAAATTTCTGTAGAAGAGAGATTAAGAGCATTATATAGCTTACAATTGGTTGATTCAGAGATAGATAAGATCAAAACTCTTAGGGGAGAGTTACCTCTTGAGGTACAAGATCTGGAAGATGAGATAGCAGGACTTGAGACAAGGTTAGGGAATTTGAAAGAAGAAGTGGAAAGCCTTGAAAAATCGGTTGTAAAGAAGAATAATGAGATTACCGATGCTGAAGCCCTGATAAAAAAATATGAAGAGCAGCAAAAAAACGTTCGCAATAACAGGGAATTTGATTCCCTTTCGAAAGAGATTGAATATCAAAACCTGGAGATTGAATTGTTTAATAAGAAAATAAAGGAATTCAACTTTCTGATTGAAGAAAAGAAACTGGTTATTGCCGAATCTGAGACTACTTTTGCAGACCGCAAGACCGATCTTGATAACAAAAAATCTGAGCTCGATGAGATTATTTCCGATACTCAGAAAGAGGAAGAAGGTCTCTTTAAAAAATCTGAGAAAGTTGAAGCAATTATTGAAGAAAGGTTGCTTGCTGCCTACAAAAGGATCCGTTCCAATGCCAGAAATGGTCTTGCAGTAGTTCCGGTACAGAGGGATGCATGCGGTGGTTGCTTTAATCAGATACCTCCGCAAAGACAACTTGATATCAAATCACGAAAGAAGATTATTGTATGTGAATATTGCGGACGAATTCTTGTTGACGATGAAATTATAAAAGAAGGACACTTATAGCAGGCCTGTCGAAACAAAGAAAGCTGACTTGGTAAGGGTCGGCTTTTTTGTTTTTACTACCTTTACATTATAATTCACAACTTATTCCATGACCACCGCTGAATTCAAAAAGAAGATTACAGAAGGAATTCCTTCCGAACTTCCTGAATTGAAATCGTATGACGGGAATATTAATCATGCACCAAAAAGAAAAGAGATACTGAATGATGCTGAAAAACGACTTGCAATAAAGAATGCCCTGAGATATTTTCCCGAAAAATTTCATACTGTTCTTGCGAAAGAATTTGCTGATGAACTTGCGACCTACGGAAGAATCTATATGTACAGGTTCAGGCCTGATTATGAGATTAAGGCCCGTCATATTGATGATTTTCCTGGCCGCTCACGCAGTGCGGCAGCAATTATGCTCATGATCTCGAATAATCTGGATGTTGATGTCGCCCAGCATCCTCACGAACTTATAACATACGGTGGTAACGGGGCCGTATTTCAGAACTGGGCCCAGTACCGGTTAACAATGAAATATCTTTCGGAGATGACAGATGAGCAGACACTTGTGATCTATTCGGGTCATCCGCTCGGCCTCTTTCCTTCACCGAAAGATGCCCCGAGATTAGTTGTTACAAATGGAATGGTAATCCCAAATTATTCTTCCCAGGATCACTGGGAAAAGTTTAATGCTCTGGGAGTTTCACAGTATGGTCAGATGACAGCTGGTTCTTATATGTATATCGGACCCCAGGGTATTGTTCACGGAACAACAATTACTATTCTTAATGCAGCCAGGATGATCAGTAAATCCAAAAGTGCTCAAAAGGGTAGACTTTTTGTATCGTCAGGTCTGGGAGGTATGTCAGGGGCTCAGCCTAAAGCAGCAGGTATTGCCGGTATAATTTCGGTTATAGCTGAAATAAACCCGAAGGCTCTTAGGACAAGGTATTTGCAGGGCTGGGTTAATGAGATATTTTCAGATTTGAATAGTCTTGTAAAACGTGTCAGGGAGGCTACAGCAGCCAATATGCTTACATCAATAGCTTACGAAGGCAATATAGTGGATGTCTGGGAAAAATTTGCAGATGAAAATATTTATGTGGACCTCGGTTCCGACCAAACCTCTCTTCATAATCCCTGGTCAGGCGGTTATTATCCGGCAGGCATAAGTTTTGAAGAATCGAACCGGATGATGTCGGAAAATCCTGAAATGTTTAAAGATGCTGTGCGTTCGTCATTAAGAAGACAGGTGGAAGCAATAAACAGGCATACTTCCAGGGGGACATATTTTTTTGACTACGGAAATGCATTTCTTCTTGAGGCTTCAAGGGCCGGCGGAGATGTTCTGAAGCCCGATGGTGAATTCAGATATCCTTCTTATGTTCAGGATATAATGGGGCCAATATGTTTCGATTACGGGTTTGGTCCATTCAGATGGGTCTGTTGTTCAAATATGCCTTCTGATCTGGAAATCACTGATAAAATAGCCATAGAGACTCTCAGGAAATTAGTTAAAAGATCGCCGGATCAGATAAAACAACAGATGAAGGACAATATTCAATGGATTAAAGGGGCAGGAAAAAACAGGCTGGTAGTGGGTTCTCAGGCACGCATTCTTTATGCTGACGCTGAAGGAAGAATGGAAATTGCGGCAGCATTCAATAAGTCAATATCAAAGGGTAAAATTTCAGCGCCGGTAGTTATAGGAAGAGACCATCACGATGTATCGGGAACCGATTCTCCATTCAGGGAGACCTCAAATATCTATGACGGATCAAAATTCACAGCCGACATGGCTGTTCAGAATGTTATAGGTGATTCGTTTCGGGGTGCTACATGGGTATCGTTGCACAATGGAGGTGGAGTGGGATGGGGTGAAGTTATAAACGGGGGATTTGGTATGATGCTTGATGGCACTCCTGAGACTGAAAGCA
>JBEKDR010000056.1:0-37559 GCA_050014255.1 Bacteroidales bacterium
CCGTTTGCAACCATAATGCCCCACCCACCGATATGATCGGTCTCAATCAATTCAAACTTACAATTAGATGCATTTTCCGGAACAAATCCGTATTGTGCAATAGCAGTTGGATAAGTTGGTTGTTTTATGCTTGTTATCCTGATCCCTTTTATATATATATAATTAGAATTGTAAAGGTAAATCCCTATATATTGATTGGTAGGGTTAGTAATGTCAGCATAACTCATTATTGGACTTTCTCCGGGATAAGCTAAAATGCTTATTAAATTACCAGAAGTGCCACTTCTATTTGATAATTTGTTGGTACCAGTATAGTTATATGTCCCTCCACGCATATAAATCATATCTCCTGCTGAAACATAAGACCATGCCTTATTTAAAGTAAACCACGGAGAATTAATAGTTCCGTTTCCAGAGACATCATTCCCTGACGGAGAAACATAATAGGTGGCTCCCGACATCGTTAAGGTATAGCATAGGCATAGCAGTATAAGTGAATTTCTCATATCTTTTAGCTTTTGACGAATGACCTGTATTACATGACAAACACAACATTTTAAACGTTGAACATGCAATATTGTTACACTAAAAGATTTAATATTTTTATTTATTTTTTTGGCTGGTAAACCTGACATCTCCTAAATTTCTGAAAGCTAATACTATACTCAATCATGATCATACATTAACCGGTATTCAACAGCACAAAATTCAACAAAACCCGATTTTTTTTGTTTTATCTTATGATTTAAAGAAAAAGGAGGTACAAATGCATGATTTTCTATGCCCAAAATGCAACGGGCACATTCGTGTGGGTTCTCATATCATCTTCAAAGTAAAAAATGACAAGAAACAGGAGGCTCTTTTACTCTTAAGTCCGCAAATAGGCAATTATACAAGTCTAAAGCATCCTTCATTCGAGATTCAGGCAGGTGAATATCTTGAATATTATTGCCCTGTGTGCAATTCAAAACTCATTTCAGATATCCACAAAAACCTCGCTCATGTTATCCTTCGCGACGACACAGGAAAGTGCAGTGACGTATATTTCTCCCAGATTGTGGGAGAACATAGTACATTTGAGACTGATGGCGAATCTGTTCATGTTGCCGGTGAAGATGCAGGAAGATACACTTATTTCAAAATCGGAGATAAATTCAGGAAGTATTTTTAATGATTCAATATTGACAGGATTTTTATAATTTTGCAAATAATAAATCTAACTGATCTTAAATACATAATTATGAAAACGAAAACAATTTTTATAGCCCTTTCTATACTATTCTTTCTGTCTGCGTCAACTATATATGCTCAGAAAGCAGATTTATCCGGGGAATGGAAACTAAACAAGGAAAAGACTGTTCTTGCTGATAATCAGATATTTCTTACCGGAATCACAATTCAGCTCAAATCAGATAGTCTGCTGACCACACGTGTTTACGAAAACGGGAACGGGGAACAATATCCTTTCGATGAGAATCTTTCTCTGGATGGAAAGGATTGTAAGATCTATGTTTATGATATGCCAAGAACAACAAAAGTCTCGCGTTCCAACAGTGACGGATCGATCTTGTTTGAATCATCAACAATATTTCAGGGTTATAATGGATCAGATACTCTTTCTGCAAAAGAGACATTCAGGATCGATAATGAGGGGAAGATTCTTACAATGAATTTCACCAACAAATCATCTGCAGGTGAAATTACCGGAACAAACTATTATGATAAAGTTAAATAATGGTTATTCTTTCTAAATATTCTCAATAAAAGCAGCTCTGAGTAATCCCATAATATTATTTTTCTCTGTGTACCTGTGTCTACTCAGTGTCACTCTGTGTAACTGATAAATAAGAACTGTCACAGAGTTACACAGAGAAGCCACACAGAGGGTCACAGAGGTCTTTAATTAATTCAGAATTATTTTAATTTTATTTCCTGATCGTTTACGTTCCAACCTGAAATTTTAATATTCGGATCTTCACCCTCCAATTTTAGAGTCGGACAACTTACTGAAATCGTTATGGCCTCAGAAGGAGCCAGTGTGAAATAATTCGCTGTCCAGTAACTTGGCAATACCTCTTCTCCATTAACTATTAACTGAGGACGAATAAAAAAGGCCAGCTTGCTTGTGGTATTTGTGATCTTAATGGTCCAGCTGTTTTCACTTTTGTTTTTTACAGATGAAAGCACTCTTGCCTCCAGCTTGGCTTTTTGCATCTCCTGCAAAGATTTGCAATCTCCGTCATTAGAGAGCCAGTATACATTATGGGAGATTGAATTCCCCTTACTGTCTTTTAAATTCAATACCACAAATTTCACCCCCTTTGTCCCGATTAACTCAGAAGATAAGGAGGTCGCTTCTTTCACATCTGTTGACGAAAGAGTGATGTTTTTTTCTTCATGAAATATTGATTTTGAATCCAGGTCGAATATATCAATCTGAGCAACCAGTCCGGGGAAAGTACTATATGTCCTGTTAATCGCCAGAACTTTCAGGTTGACGGGGTTCAGTTGAATATGTACCGGTTCACAAGCATTCTGCATGAAATAGTACCCGGCATTAGGCATTAGAAACCAGTCATATACCTGCCATACAACACTCGGGAATGCTGCATTTATTTTCCATAACATAACACCGCCGATATCGTTCAGCTTATGTCCTGCAGCTTCAAATATACCCTGGTAACCAACCGCGTTCATCAACTGCATCTTATTACAGAAATCCTCCATATTCACAGGTTCACCATATCTTTTTACCATTTCTTTATAGTAAAGATCCCACCTGCCGTTTCCGGTAGCAGCATCATGATAACCCCATGTATTATTAAGAGGAAATGGTAACTTATTGTCCCATACAAGATCAGGAATTATTTTTGACATAATATTATAAGGTGGCTGAGAAGGTATTCCGGTTTCATCTTTAAATACCCAATCCCTGCCTGCCATAGCTTTTGAATAATATACTTTAGGATCCTGCCAGGTATATGGTCCCCCACTATAAACGCCAGAAGGCATATTATCGGGCCATGCCCCGTTCCATCCTGCTGGTAATTTTGCAAATCCCGATGAACTTGGAATATATGGCCTTGTCCCATCCAGCGATATTATGCTTTCTCTCATTACATCATAAAGCTCCTTCCGTGCATGGCCTTCATTTCCGCCAGTCCAGACCAGAAGACTGGGATGATTTCGGATCCTAAGGATTGTACTCTTTACATTTTTAATAAATACATTTGCTTCAAATGGCCAGTCAGGTGATCCTTTAAACTCACCCTGAGTATCACCTGTAATCCAGAAATCTGACCACACTAATAATCCATACCTGTCTGCAGCTTCAAAAAATTCATCACAAGGGGTTACTCCTCCCCCCCAGATTCTGACAAGGTTAATATTCGAGTTCCTGCAGAGATGCATTTCATAATCGTACCTGATGGAATCGCGATTAAGCATCATATCCGGGACCCATGCCCCGCCTGTCAAATGAATCCGTTTTTCATTGACATAAAAATCGCGGCGGTACGATCCATTGACATTAATTGCCTTTGTACTTACTGTACGGATACCAAAAACAAATGATGTGTCATCAGAAATACCTGAATTGTCTTTATACTGAATCCTTATCCTGTAAAGATTTGGTTTCCCATAACCGTTTGGCCACCAAAGCACGGGATTGTCAATATTCAATTCTTTTGTATTCTGATCATTCAAATCAATTGTTGTAGGGCCATTTTTTGTAACCGATACATTCTTTGAGAACTGCAGAAGCTTGCCTCTAAAATTTTCAGGAGTTATTGTGACCGTTAATTTCCCTTTTTCGTCTGTATTAGTATGATTCTGCAATTTGATATTAAGAGATAGATTTGCGATAGTTGTGTCAGGTAGCTTAGGAAGGGATGTAACAAGCTTAGGATCAGCGATTGTAACACCTCCTGAAGTTCTAAGGTACACAGGCAGCCATATGCCCATATTACGATCCCTTACCGGTGGAATCCAGTCCCAGCCGACAGAGCAAAGCATTGTGACATTTTTGCCTATATCCCCCGTAGGACCACCATTTTCGAAAAAATCTCCCAGAGCTTTCAGTTGCTCTGTAGCTGGTAATCCCGGATAATCAAGCGGATAGATCTTTACTGCAAGTACGTTCTCAGAGCCAGCCCTGATTTGCTTGCTTACATCGAGACTGTATTCCGCAAACATCCCCGCCATTTCTGTGGAATCTGCAATTTGCTCCCCGTTGAGCCAAACAGCAGCACGATAATTTATACCTTTAAATATCAGCTGGAAACAACGACCCTGATCATTAGCTGGAACATTAAAAGTTGTACGATACCAGTAAGGTTTTTTCCACGGGTTGGGGTTGTTCGGAAGATGACTGAATTGCTCCAGATTATACTTTTTATTAAATTCATCAGAAGCATCAGGAATAAGCATATTATTGAGTCCGGAATAAGGATCGGGATAAATATTATTGGCAACCAGCCCTGTCAGAACCGTAGATGGCACTCTCACCGGAAACCAGTAAACTTTAGACCTATATTCCGGTGATGAAATTTCAGCTCCCGAAGAAAAAATCAAAGCAGATGACTGCAATTCAAACCTTGTAAGTTTTTCTTGTTTTATTGTGCCGTTCTGAGAATTAGCCAGAGCAGAAAAAACAAAGAAAATAACCATAAGCATAGTAAATGAATAAATATGTTTTTTCATGATTTAAGTATTAAGAAGGAACAATGAAGAAATTTTATACAATAAGAATTAGCAGGTTTCTCATTTTTGAATAATAACTTTCCATGTCTCTGAAGTAATGCCGTCTTCTGCCAGTAAGCGAATCTCAACTTTTCTTGAGAAGTCCACAATATCAGAATTTCTAAGCATTTTGTTTTTACCAAGCCAGGCACTGGCTCCCGGGGAAATATCAAACTTTACCTGAAGATGCTTCAGATCAGCAAATTCACTTACCTTAACAACAATTGATTTCCTTGCTGCATCAATATTTGCCGATTTAGTCAAACCCGGAATTGCAAATGAAAGAAAATCACAAGCCGGGTTTTTTGCATTATGGACATTTATTGTCCATTCTTCTTGAACAACCCTGTTTTCAGCATAAACCGTGTAGATCAAGGGATTATTAAAATCGTTAAATGTTCTGTTGCTTGCCTGCATCTTACCTGCTACCTTTGCATACGCTCCGGGAGAAAGCGTATAAGAGGCTAACAACGATCCTTTATTAGTTCCATAAGGCATCTCTACTGAAATAACAGATTTGATGGTATCGACTGAGCAGGATTTTTGTCCGTTCAGACTGAATGATTCAAAATCAGCATGTTCCGATCCTTTATGCCAGTGTAAAGGATGAAGAAGTATTATTACCCTGTCACCAGGCTGCAATTGCTTGAGGTCGAGCATTCCAATGTTCCATCGTATACCACCGGTTATTGTTGCGTCTGAAAACTTTTTATTATTATTCAGGAAATATGCCTCATACTGCAGGCCAAAATCGCTCAGCTTCCCTTTCAGCAAAGCAATATTTTTACCATCATACGGGACCTTAATGTTATTATCGAAGTTTGGAACTACCGGAAAGGTGCATTCCTCAAAAAAATAATAGTTAAGATAATGATATGTCTTACAATAACTTGACCCATGAGATGCTGTACCAACAATATTTATCCCATTTGATCTGAGCCAGTTCAGTTCATTATGAAGGAATGTAACCGGATTTATATTATATACTACCTGTAATGTAACCAGATCATTATGCCAGCCTATTTCAAAATGCCTTTTATTCTGCATAGTTTTCAAAATGGGAATAATCTTTTCTGAATGAACAGCCATATTATTTGAATTTGACAGATAATATGGAGCAGTATGTAAAATGAAATATGTAGCACGGAATCCTAGCTTATATTCGACTTCAGAAAACTGATAAGCTAGATTGAGGTCATTATCAATATCATGTCTTAGCCCGATTATAATCTTCCTGCTGTTGAAAGTCTTACGGAATTCATTCAGGGGCAGAACAATGTATTTGCTTGTATCGGAAATCTTATTAAGAAAAGAAGCATATTTCTCCCAGGTAAAATTAGTATCAGGCTCCTCGCTCAGAACATTCCGCTTTTTCCACCCGTTACTATTGGTGTCTTGTATTTGTGTTATATTCTTTGGAAAAAATCTTAACCCGTCAGAATTATTATCCTGTCCTGAAAGTGCATTAATAGAAAAGAGAAAGACAATTAAAAGGTTAACTATTAAATGAATTATCCTGTTTTTTCCCAAAATCATAGTAATGTGTACATTAATGTTGCCCGTTGAAACGGAATTTGCAAAAATATAATTTTGCAGACTATTTTAGTAATTTTTTTATGTTATATAGTTTATTTAATGCTTCAACAGGTGTAAGATTATCGATATCAATTTCAAGGATCTCATCGCGGATCTGCTTTAGAACAGGATCATCTAACTGAAATATGCTCAGCTGCATTCCTTCCCTGTGACCTGCTATGTCGGCAATTGGTTTTGTGAGTTCTTTTTTATCATGGCTCTGTTCCAGTTCCTTAAGTATTTCATCTGCACGGTTTACAACGCTTCTGGGCATACCAGCCATTCTGGCTACATGAATTCCAAAACTATGTTCGCTGCCCCCTCTTTTAAGTTTTCTCAGAAAAATAACTTTATTGTTAAGTTCTTTTATTGAGACATTATAGTTTTTCACTCTTGAAAACGAGTTCTCCATCTCGTTAAGTTCATGATAATGGGTTGCAAACAATGTCTTTGCTCTAAGTTTATTCTCATGCAGATATTCAACCATTGCCCATGCAATTGAAATTCCGTCATAGGTGCTTGTCCCCCTTCCTATTTCATCAAGTAATATGAGACTGCGGTCAGAGAGATTATTAAGGATACTGGCAGTCTCATTCATTTCGACCATAAAAGTTGATTCTCCCAGACTTATGTTATCCGATGCTCCAACTCTTGTAAATATTTTGTCGACCATGCCAATATTTGCTGATTTTGCAGGAACAAAACAGCCCGTTTGTGCCATTAGTACAATTAAGGCTGTTTGTCGTAAAAGAGCTGATTTCCCTGACATGTTAGGCCCGGTTAATATAATAATCTGCTGATCTTCAGTATCAAGTATCATATCATTCGGGACATACGATTCCCCTGCAGCCAGTTGTTTTTCGATGACCGGATGGCGGCCTTCCGTGATAGCAATAGTTCTGGAGTCATTAAGAACCGGCCTGATATAATTATTTTCCAGAGAGATAACAGCAAATGATTGAAGACAATCAAGTCTGGCTATCAAGGCTGAGTTTAGCTGAATCGGAGGAATATATTCAAGGATTGCCAGTACAAGATCAGTAAAAAGCTTGGTTTCCAGTGTAATTATTTTTTCCTCAGCTCCGAGTATCTTGCTTTCATAATCCTTTAGCTCCTCAGTTATATAACGTTCTGCACTTACAAGTGTTTGTTTTCTTATCCATTCTGGAGGTACCTTGTCTTTATGAGTATTTCGAACTTCAATATAATAGCCAAAAACATTATTAAAGCTGACTTTGAGTGATGTTATTCCGGTACGTTCACTCTCGCGTATTTGCAACTCAGAAAGATAGTCCTTACCACTATAAAGTATTTTGCGTAATTCATCAAGTTCATCTGATACTCCTTTTGCAATTGCATTTCCCTTATTGAGCTGCACGGGAGGATCATTATTAAGCTCTTTGTCAATTTTGTCGGCTATGGATCTGCATGGATTCAATTGCTCCGCAATCTGAGTCAGAGGGAGGCACTTGCTATTTTCACAAATGTTTTTCAGCGTCTCAATTGCCTTCAGAGCCCTTTTCAACTGAACCACTTCTCTTGGGTTTATCCTGTTAACTGCTACTTTCGAGATAAGTCTTTCAAGGTCGCCTACCTGGCGGATCAACCCTGAAATTTCATTCTTTTCTTCAACGTTTTCGACAAAATACTGCACTACATCAAGCCGTTCATTGACAGGTTGAATATCTTTCAGGGGCAATGAAATCCATCTTTTTAATAGCCTTCCTCCCATTGGGGAAATGGTCCGGTCCATTACATCAATCAGCGTTTTTGCTCCTTCATACGGAGAGTGAAATAACTCGAGGTTTTTAATAGTAAATTTATCGAGCCATACATACCTGTTCTCTTCAATCCTTGCCAGACTGGTGATATGTCCAAGTTGTTCGTGCTGGGTAATATCCAGATAGTATAATATAGCACCGGCTGCAATAATACCAAAATTCAGATTCTGAACCCCGAATCCTTTTAAAGAGCTGGTTTCAAATTGTTTAAGTAATCTGTCATTTGCGGCATCCTGAGTAAAGATCCAGTCATCAAGTTTAAAAGTATAGAACTTCGGGCCAAAATAATCCAGGAACAAATCCTTCTTACCTTTTTCAAACAATACCTCTTTTGGCTGAAAGTTATTGAGCATCTGATCTATATATTCAATTGTGCCTTCCGAGGTAAGGAACTCCCCGGTGGATATATCAAGGAATGCAACTCCTGCAATTTTTTTATCAATATGCACAGCAGCAAGGAAGTTATTCTCTTTATGATTTAAAACATTCTCATTAAGCAGGACCCCCGGGGTCACCATCTCGATTATCCCCCTTTTAACTATTTTTTTAGCGAGCTTCGGATCTTCAAGCTGTTCGCAGATAGCAACTCTCTGGCCGGCTCTTACAAGACGTGGAAGGTATGTATCGAGGGCATGATAAGGAAATCCGGCAAGTTCTACAAACGAAGCCGAACCGTTTGCACGGCGTGTCAGAGTAATACCAAGTATTTCAGAAGTCCTTATGGCATCTTCTCCGAAAGTCTCATAAAAATCACCCACCCTGAAAAGTAATATCGCATCAGGATGCTTGGTCTTGATGTTGTAATACTGCTTCATCAGCGGTGTTTCTACATACTTCTGAAAATCAGACATCTGGAATGTAGTGATTAAATAAAATTTCTATCCGGTCAGATAGTTGCCGGCAAAGATACATTGCTGGTAATATTAATGAAATAGTTTTTGAATTTAATTATCCACTATAAAAGATTTCAAAGTAATGTTTTTCTCTGTGGTCCTCTGTGTCTTCTCCGTGTCTCTCTGTGAAAGTTCTTAATTCTCTGTTACACAGAGTTGCACAGAGGAAACACAGAGGTTCACAGAGTTTTAGAATAAATTTCCTTCTTCAATAAATTGAATATTACAATTAATCTCTTTGAATCATTCAATGTGTTTTTATAACTTGCTCAGACTTAAACGAGCGTTATTTAAAGTGGTCAATATGAAAAAAGTTTTAATTCTTGGAGCAGGACTGGTAGTCAAACCGATGGTCGAATATCTTCTTAAAAATAATTTCGGGTTGATGGTTGCATCTCCAATGAAAGAGAGAGCAGATGAAATGATAAATGGAAATCCGCACGGATTATCCCTCGACTGGTCAATGGATGACCCGGCAATGCTTGAAAAACTAGTAACTGATTATGATATCACGGTAAGTCTTCTTCCGTATAAATATCATTCTGATGTTGCAGAGGTTTGTCTGCGGCACGGGAAATCTCTTGTTACCACTTCTTATATTCAGCCAGGAATGATGGACCTTGATGAATCTGCTAAAAAAGCCGGGCTATTATTCCTTAATGAGATTGGTCTTGATCCCGGAATAGATCATATGACCGCAATGAGAGTTATTGATCATATACATAATAAAGGTGGAAAAGTGGAAGAGTTCTACTCGCTCTGCGGAGCCCTGCCGGCTCCTGAGTCTGCTGATAATCCTTTTAAATACAAGTTCTCCTGGAGTCCGAAAGGAGTCATTCTCGCCAGCAGGAACAGTGCACTTTATTTGAAAAAAGGAAAAAGAATCCTTATTGAACCTGCTGATCTTTTTAAAGACACTTTTAATTACAGTTTCCCGGGCATTGGTGATCTTGATGTCTATCCAAACAGAGATTCCATAAGCTATATCGATATTTACGGCATACCTGAAACAAAAACTATGTATCGTGGTACATTCAGATATAAAGGTTGGTGCGAAGCTCTTGATGCAATGAAGAGTCTTAAGATGCTCGATGATTCGGTTAAGAATTATTACAGGATGAGCTGCGCTGAATTCCTTGCGGAGAAAAGCGGGTTAGATGTTAACAATCTTAAGAAGAATTTAGCTAAAAGACTCGGAGTTTCATTAAAATCACCGGCTATTCAGTCACTTGATTTTCTGGGTTTTTTCAGTGACGAAAAACTTAATTATCACGAAACAACTCCTTTTGAAATCACCTCTGACAGGATGATAAAAAAGATGATGCTGACTGTCAATGAACGCGATATGGTTATTTTACAGCATATCTTTCTTGCATCATATCCCGATGGAGCCAGGGAGGTTATAAAGTCATCGATGCTTGATTTCGGATCTCCTGCCACAAATACATCTATTGCCAGGACAGTTGCTCTGCCGGCTGCCATTGCAGTTAAAATGATCCTCGAAAAAAAGATTGAATTAAAGGGAGTTCACAGACCCGTTGTGACTCAGATCTACAATCCGGTTCTTAATGAATTAAAGACACAAGGCATCGAAATGAAGGAAGAATTCGGTTTGCCGGAAAGCGAAATGATACCGTGATCAGAACTTCAGATAAAAATCCTTTGTCAGGTTGATATACTCTTCCGTGAATTCATGTCTTCTGCCATGTTCAATCGTGAGGAATCTTTCAACAGGTTTCTTCTGAAGCCGGCCAAAAATCAATATCAGTCGCCTGATTTCAGAAGTTGGCAATGGCTTTATTTTCAGTATGCTATTGCAATACAATCCGTATTTATGAGCCTCAGCAATGAATACATTGCCTTCAACATAGGGCATTATTAACTGAAGACGACCATCATCTTTCAGGAATTTTAAAACACCTTCGAGAAGCTCTCCTGAAGTTAAAGAATCGCTGTGACGGGCATCTGATTTCCGGGGATCAGGGCTTTTAAGCGAATCGCTGAAATAAGGTGGATTAGTTATAATCAGGTCGAATTTACCCTGGTCAGAATTAAAGTTTTGAAGTTCGGTGTGTATAACTTTTATCCTGTTATGCCAATCGCAACGGTTAACATTTCCGCAGGACTGATCGAAGGATTCACGATCAGGCTCAATAGCTGTTATCTCAGCATCACACCGTTGGGCAAGCATGATTGAGATAAGACCGGTACCAGTACCGATATCAAGGATACTTCTGACACCAACAATATCGGAACAGGCTCCAAGAAGTACACCATCCGTACCAACTTTGAATGCTGACTTATCCTGATAGATTGTGAACTTCTTAAATCTGAAATAATCATTAGACATCGTCAGAATCCTTTATTCAACTTCCCTTTATTATCTTTATTTTTACAGCTTATAAATTTAACTATATGAAGTTAAATAAAGCAGATTTAAAGGAGTTTCTTGATGAGAAAGCAAACAAATATAATAATAGCGATTTCATTGAACTTGACCCAATCAGTGTACCTCATTCCTTTTCAAAAAAAGAAGATATTGAGATCTCTGGCTTTCTGGCAGCAACAATTTCATGGGGAAATCGGAAAATGATTGTCAGAAATGCAAAACGTATGATGGAATTATTGGGTAATTCACCATATGATTTCATTCTGAACCATAAAGATAATCATCTTGCTGTATTAGATGGTTTTGCACACAGGACATTTAATTCAGATGATTTTATTTACTTCATAAAAGCATTGCAATATATTTATAAGAAAAAGAATGGATTGGAGGGTATTTTTAACGAATACAGCTCAAAAAATTCTTTACAACCGGCAATTCACCAATTGAAAAATATTTTTTTTGAATTACCCCATCCTGCACGGACTGTAAAACATCTCTCAGACCCCTGTAAAGGTTCCGCGGCTAAAAAAATCAATATGTATCTAAGGTGGATGGTCAGGAAAGATAACAGAGGAGTTGATTTTGGAATATGGGATTCTATTTCTCCTTCAATTTTATCGTGTCCGCTTGATGTACATTCAGGAAACGTGGCCCGAAAACTTGGATTAATCACCCGAAATCAGAATGATTCTAAAGCAGTGTTTGAATTAGATATGAATTTACGGGAAATGGATAAAGATGACCCTGTAAAATATGATTTTGCATTGTTTGGATTAGGCGTTTTTGAAGGATTCTAAGCAGATGGATTACCTTGACCATCCCTTATTCTGTACCAGGTTTCAAAACACCTCAGGTACACTTACTGACCGGAAGTGTTTTTTGGGTTCTTATAATTCTCTTTCAGTCTTCTGCTGTACACCTGGTTCTCTTTTTCAGTAAAGCTTATCTTTTATATTTTCAGGTGTGGCAGGATAAACCAATCCATAATTGTGTGACAGTAATTTGTTATCCTTATTCTGATATTCCAACTGTCTTAAAAGATGAGTTATAAGAGAGATATGCGTTGATTTTTTCTTATCTGCATTTACAACAAACCAGGGAGCATGCTTAAAATTGGTTCTCATTAACATCTCATTCCGGGCTTCGGAATAATCTTTCCAATGTTTCTGAGCTTCCTTATCAACAGGACTTATTTTCCACTGTTTCAGCGGATCGGTCTCGCGGTCCTTCAGCCTTCTTCCCTGTTCCTTATTACTGATATCAAGGTAGTATTTCAGAATTATGAAACCTGCACCCGCGAGCATCCTCTCAAATAGTTCCACTTCTGTAAAAAAAGATTTGTATTCCTTCTCCGTACAATAGCCCATCACTTTTTCTACTCCGGCGCGATTGTACCAGCTTCGGTTAAAGAGTGTAAATTCTCCTGAAACAGGTAGCTGGACAGAGTAACGCTGAAAATACCATTCTTTTTCCTGTCTGTCCGACGGTTTGCCCAATGCCACAACTCTTGTTTCGCGTGGACTGAGGTGGCTGATTATTCTTTTAACAGTTCCGTCTTTGCCGGCGGCATCCCTTCCTTCAAGTATTACCAGTAATTTTAAGTCAGATGAAATAATCTTCTTTTGCAGCTTAACCAACTCTATGTAAAGCTTGTGCAATATTTCTTTTTTCTTCGCTTTTTTCATTTATTAAGAATATTAATTAATATGAGTATCGGTTATCAATAATAATCTCAAAACAATTGATTATGAGATTCCTCGTCCGCCAGTTGGCGGACTCGGAATGACAGGGTTTTATGTGGCATAAGGGAAGCAGTGGCGATTCGCTGAGCGAATCACCACTGCTTCCCCATCATACTACACCAATTGATGTTGTCATTCCGAACGAATCCGCCATCAGGCGGAGAAGTGAGGAACCGAGTCCCGCCCAGCGGGACGAGCTCACCGAAGGTAATCTCCAATTAAGAAAAACTATAACTTGGCACAAAAAGAAATACATATTATATGCATGATTCCCGATACTCATTTTAATTAATAAAGAATCGTATATGGAAGTTTATAATTATGGAGACTCAAAAATCTTATAAAATTAATCTTGTTTTTTAGTCGGAACAATGAAAAGCGGTATGGAAGTATGATGCAAAACCTTTTCCGTAACACTTCCCATGACTATATTTTCCAGCCATTTCCGGCTATGAGATCCAACAACAATAATATCTGCATGCAGCTCTTTTGCAGTCTCTAAAATAGAATCGGCAAAATCGCCCTCTTTTACTATGGTTTGAATGGATTTATCCCCGAGATGTTGTCTTGATTTATCAAGATACTGAAGAGACGCATTTTTCAGCCCATCAATACTTTCTAATTGTAACGGCCCCACATCAATATAACCGGAGAAGCCCATTATTGGAGAATATCCTGCAGAGGCATATAGTACCGGATCTGCTATTACATGCAGCAATATTACTTCAGCATTCATGGATTCTGCCATTGAAAAACCTACCTCTGCCACTTTTTGTGCTGTTGGATTATAATCCAGAGCAATCAATACTTTTTTTATCTTAATTGTTTTCATTTTCATTCTACGTTTTAACTTAAGTTTGGAATTTAATTCCAATCCTGATCTCAGGCATTAAATGCTCCCAAAGTCCATATATCCTCTGCTGTTATGCGTAAATGATAATTTGGAAATGATAAAACAGGAATAAAAGCTTTGTTAATCATTTGGTGAGCAAAGTTACCCAGGAGTAAATTGGAAGCACTCTTCTCCTGCTCGGTCATTATTGAAATAAGGTCAGCATCTATTGAGCGCGAATAATCGAGAGTTAAATCAGTCAGGTTGCTGCCATTCAGGTGTTCGACTGTATAAGGAATTTTATGAGCGTCAAGGTAAGATGCCACCTGTACGGCATATTGATGAAGCTTTTTTTCAATACTCTTTAAATTTGATAGCCTTATGGTAAGCAGATGAATTTTTGAATTAAATACTTTTGCCAGTTCAACAGTATAGGGAACTTTTTCCCGTGTCTGAAAAGTAATATCCAAGGGTAATACTATATTGTTAATATTTGAAGGCATTTTGCTTCTTCTGACCGTAATTACCGGATTCCTTGAGTGAGAGGTTATTTTGTAAGCATTACCTCCAATAAACAATTCTTCAAAACCAGATGCCCCATGGGTTGAAAGCACTGTCAATGCGTCATCATACTTATCTGCCAGATCTCCTATTTCTTTAAATATCTGACCTTCTTTTATAGAGTAACTCAAGGCACAATTTATATTGCCCTGGTCCTTGCATTTTTGAAGGATATCTTCAAATTTCCTTTTTGCAAGCTGATTCTCTTTTCCGAGCAATTCAATACTATTACCAATATTCTTTCCAATTACATGAATCAACTGGATATTCGCACGGGTTTTTTTAGCCAGCATCATAGCAAGGTTTAAACCATTCAATGATTCATCTGAGAAATCGAGAGGAACAATAATTGTTTTCATAATCGTAAAAAATTCATAATGTTGATCAATTACTTATAAAATATTAAACAACCAGTCAGCCTGGAAAGTTCAATCTGACAACTTTTTCTTTCATATTCGTTTATGAATTATAAGGGAACTAAAATAGGCACCTGTACCCTTAAAAATGTTATATAACTTTTATAAAAAATTACATGATTTACATATTTATCAGCCATCGGTATTTAATAACTGTGACTTTTATGAATTAAAAAAGTTTAATTGCATTATTAAAAGATTATTCTAATTTTTTCTGAAGCCTTAAAAAAATTAATTAAAAATAAGGTATTATTGCAAAAACCTGATTTTCGATTTAAATGGGAACTAAAAAGTTGTACATTTGTTTATTAGAGATAAGAATGCCTGAGAAAAAGAAATATTGAAACTGTATATCAAAAATATGGTTTGTATCCGGTGCAAGATGGTGGTTAAATCGGAGCTTGAAAAACTTGGTTTACATTATACTACTATTGATTTGGGTGAAGCTGAAATAACGGACAAGATCTCAAAGGATCAATTGGACAATCTGAAAGTTGCACTTAAAATGACGGGGCTAGAACTGATGGATGATAGTAAAAAAATACTGGTTGAGAAAATTAAAACCATCATTATTGAACTGATTCATTATAATGATAAACAGATTAAAATAAACCTTTCCGATTACCTGAGCGAAAAACTAAATCACAATTACACTTATCTTTCCAATCTTTTTTCAGAAGTCAAAGGGACAACAATTGAGCAGTTTTACCTCGCAAATAAAATAGAGAAAGTAAAAGAGCTGCTTGTTTACGATGAGCTCAATCTTTCCGAAATTGCCTGGAAACTTCATTACAGCAGCGTGGCCCATCTGTCGAACCAGTTTAAGAAAATGACCGGGCTTACACCGTCTCATTTTAAGAGCCTCAAACACAAAAGACGAGCTGCACTGGGGAGTCTGTAAAAGATTTTACTTCCTTCCAAATCCCTGCTACGGTTCCACTTCCGGCGGAGCAGTTTTATCATGCATTGATCAGACATGAATGTGTGAATAATGTAACTTATTCCAATAATTATATAACAGTAACAGGAATAGTGAGACTTAACTTTGTCAAGGTTTAAATTCACTTACAAATTCAACATTATTAAAAATGAATTTATTTCATGAAAACAAAAAAAGTAATCAAATAAACTTTCAATCATGGGAAATTTACTTTAC
The DNA here is from genome assembly GCA_050014255.1 of Bacteroidales bacterium. GTDB lineage: Bacteria > Bacteroidota > Bacteroidia > Bacteroidales > VadinHA17 > LD21. Next base: position 16,086 of record JBEKDR010000056.1, read on the forward strand.
CTCGTAGCGATAATTTTGATTATTGCCTGGGCAGTCGGAGTTATCGGATACAGCTTAGGTGGTATCATTCACATTCTTCTTGTCATTGCAATAATTGCTGTAATCCTTAGAATTATTCAGGGCAGAAGGGCACTCTAATCAACAATTAATTAAACTAAATCATATTATCATGAAAAAACTTGCTATTTGTTTAATGGTGACTTGCTTGTCATTTACTTTACTTCCTCTTCTGTCGAATGCAGCAACAACTGATAAGCCTTCATCTTTAGTTGTTACAAAACCTCCTGAACCTGTCGAATCAACAGAAGTCAAAGCCTTATTGAAAAGAGTTGAAGTAATTAATGCGGCGGATAAGTCAAAACTGAGTTCTAATGAAACGAAAAAACAGGTTGAAGTACGTTCAGAAGGCCGTCACCACAGACATGGAAATGTAGTATATGTTTCAGCCGGTGCAATAATTCTTGTTGTAATATTAGTTGTTATTTTATTATAAACATTTAAAAACAAAAATCATGGGAAATCTACTTTATATTATTGCAGTTATACTGATAATTGCCTGGGCTATCGGATTTATCGGATACAGTGTTGGAGGAGTAATACACATACTCCTTGTTATTGCTATAATAGCAATTATACTTAGAGTTATTCAGGGAAGAAGATCATATTAAATCAACAATTAATTAAATTATATTATCATGAAAAAACTTGCTATTTGTTTAATGGTGACATGTTTGTCATTAACGTTAATTCCTCTTCAATTAAATGCAGCAACTAAGACCGAACCTTCATCTTTGCCTGCTCCAAAACCTGTAGAATCTGCAGAGGTTAAAACCTTGGAACTAAGGCTGAATGAGATAAAATCAATGGACAAGTCGAATATGAAATCGGCTGAAAAGAAAAGCTTGCGTAAAGAAGTAAAATCTATTAACCATAGACTTCATGAAATTGGTGGAGGTGTGTACCTTTCAGTAGGTGCAGTAATACTTATTGTCGTATTACTTCTTATTTTATTATAATCGATTAAATTAAGTAAGATGAGCTCAGGAAAAGTATTGCTAGGTGTGCTGGCAGGTATTGCTGCCGGTGCATTGTTGGGAATATTATTTGCCCCCGACAAAGGTTGGAACACACGCAAAAAGATCGCCAAAAAGGGAGAAGATTTTGCAGAAGGATTAAAAGAAAAATTCGATGAATTTCTCGAAAACATTTCAGCCAGGGTTGATGAGGTAAAGGAAGAAGTTTCTGACCTTACTGAACAAGCCCGGACTAAAGCTTCAGAAGCTAAAAAAACGGCAAAAACAGCAACCGGTTGAATAGTTCCCGGTTCAATAACTTTTTTGCAAAAAGGATAATAATATAAAAATGGAAATAGAAACGTTGAAGGCCAAACTTCCTTTTGCAAAGAACAGGAGGTCGTCAGATTGTACTTTATTAGGATTTAATCTGCCATCTGTAATTGCAACTATGAAGCAGAGTTATACCTGGGCAAACGGGGAACTTAATGCTTTGATTCTTTTGAAAAGCCCTGATAAACAGATCATTCTTACAGCCTTGCATGAAGGAACAGAAATAAAGTCCTTTCAGTCAAATGATTCAGTTACTTTTCAGATAATTGAAGGCAAACTAAGATTCCATATCCGGAAGGATACAGTGACCCTGAATGAAGGTCAGCTGATGACACTTGATGAGAAAATAAAATTCCGTCTCACAACACAGGAAGAAACTGTATTCCTGCTGACAATCTCAAACGGCATTACAAGAGATTCAAATAACTGACAATGCTTGTGTTTGAAGAACATTATCATGATGGAACACATGGAAGATAATACTAAGTTACTGGAATCGTTGCTTGAAAGAGCCTCTGAATTTGGCAAAACAAGCTTAGAGTTAGTTAAGCTTCAAACTCTTGACAAAACTACCGATGTTGTGTCTTCTCTGGTACCACAATCCGTGGTTATTGTGCTTATTGTTACTTTCATGTTGTTCTTAAATCTGGGATTAGCTTTATGGCTGGGTGATATCCTTGGAAAACCTTTTTGGGGGTTCTTTGTGGTAGCTGCATTTTATATTCTTGCCGGAATTATTATCCATTTCTTTATGCATAATTGGATTAAGAAGCTTGTCGGGAACTATATCATCAAACGTGTGCTTAAATAAGAACATATGCAAAACATAACTTCTTCAGCCGGGCTTAAAGATGCAATTAAATTATTGGAAGCAGAACAAGAAGTCAAAGCGCAGTTGTTAAAAGAACAATTATACCTTACCTACGAAAGTTTAAAACCTGTCAACCTTATAAGGCATACATTGAAGGAAATCTCCTCCTCACCTTATCTGATCGATAACATTTCAGGCACTGCCATGGGTCTTCTTAGCGGGTTCCTTTCAAGAAAAATTTTTGTAGGGACATCTGGTAATCTGATCAGAAAACTGGTTGGTTCAATTCTTCAGTTTGGAGTAACAAACGTTGTTGCTCAAAATTCTGATGTAATAAAATCAATCGGACAGGCTCTTCTTCAGCATTATTTTCGCAAAAAGAAACAAATTCCATAAGCCGTGCCAGGCGAAGATTTAAAACTACCCTTTTATACAAAGGTGACCATTTTCCTTGTGGGACTGATTGCTTTATTAGCAATAATGTATATTGCAAAAAGCATAATTATTCCTATAGTTTTCGCTGTAATTATTGCCATAGTGCTACACCCTGTTGTAAATATTATGGTGAGGATAAAAATAAACAGGGTGTTAGCTATTATACTCACTATGTTTCTTACCTTTTTAGTTATTGCTGCGTTTGGTGCTGTTTTAATTTCTCAGGCTAACCGGTTTGGCGAATCCTGGCCTGTCCTGGTCGAGAAATTTACATCCTTGCTTAACCAAAACATCGCAGACGCTGCCGACTATTTCAATAAAGACCCCCAGAAGATCCATGACTGGATTACAAAAACGCAGGGTGAAATAATCAATGTAAGCACTGCTGCAATCGGCCAAACAATAGTCGTTCTCGGCAACGGTTTGGTAATATTGTTATTAATACCGTTTTACATTTTTATGATATTATTTTATCAACCTTTATTAATTGAGTTTATTCGCAGGCTCGCCGGGGCAAATTACCAAAGTCACGTCAGGGAAATAGTCTCCCAGATCAAAACCGTCATTCAACGTTATCTAGTAGGGTTGGTTATCGAAGCTTCTCTGATGGCAGCAATGAATACAGCAGCGCTTTTGATACTTGGCATTGAATATGCTTTCATTCTTGGCATTCTTGCAGCATTGCTCAACGTCATTCCCTACATCGGAGGGATCATTGCAGTTGCAATGCCCATGATGGTAGCGTTGGTCACCAAACCTTCACCATGGTACGCTTTTTACGTTCTGGCAGCCTATTATATCATCCAACTGATCGACAACCACTACATCGTCCCATATATAGTTGCTTCTAAAATAAAAATCAATGCGTTATTCTCTGTGATAGTTGTTCTTGCCGGAAATGCTTTATGGGGAATACCAGGTATGTTTCTTTCCATGCCGATCATTGCCATTATAAAACTCATTTGCGACCATATAGAACCTTTAAAACCGTGGGGATTCTTACTGGGTGACACAATGCCCCCGTTAATAAAAATAAAATTAATCTTAAAAAAAATAAAACCCGCAAAGTGAGTTATAAGAGAGGCTCCAATATGTAAGCATCTTGTCTTTTCGCTGAAGTATCCATAAATAGGCTGTGCTATAGCAATTATCTGGTAATGATACCCATAATAAAACTATGCGTGAATAATGTAACTTTTTGTCAAAGTTCTGTAACACTTCCGCGTCTTTAGTTACTCACCTTTGTTCAATGAATTTTAATTTAATCTTGGAACGTCAGGTCCAAGAGATTAAATGATTAAATATTACCCATGATAAAGGTTAAGAAAGAAGGAATTATATTATCAAAGACAGATTTGGAATTTGAAAACGAAGGAGTACTTAATCCTGCAGCAATGCAGGAAGGTGAAAACGTTCATATTTTCTACAGGTCTGTGCAAAAAGGTAATTTTTCAACTATTGGATATTGCAGACTGGATGGCCCGTTAACAGTCGCGGAACGATGGGATAAGCCTTTTATGGCCCCTGAATTTGAATACGAAAAGCATGGCGTTGAAGATCCGCGTATTGTAAAGATTGATGATCAGTATTATTTGTCCTTTACTGCATACGATGGAACAAATGCACGCGGAGCTTTGGCTACAACAAAAGATTTGATGCATTTTGAAAAACAGGGACTCATTGTTCCTCCTATCACTTTTGCAAGATTTATATCTCTGGTAGAATCAGACGGCGTCAATGAAAAATATTACCACGATAATAATTTTTACAACCCGTACGCCGATCCTGAAAAAAAAGTGATGCTCTGGGATAAAAATGTAGTCTTTTTCCCGCGAAGAATCAATGGCAATCTGGTATTTCTACACCGTATCAGGCCAGGCATTCAATTAGTTTCTGTGAAAAGCATTAAGGATCTGACCAGAGAATTCTGGAAAAATTATTTTCTTAAACTGCAGGAACATATTGTTCTGGATCCTGAATTTGCGCATGAGTCAAGCTATATTGGAAGTGGTTGCCCTCCGATAGAAACAGAACATGGCTGGTTATTGATTTACCACGGAGTGGAACATACTGACAAAGGCAATGTATATTCTGCCTGCGCTGCTTTGCTGGATTTAGATAACCCTGTCAAAGTAATAGCAAGATTACCCTATGCCCTTTTCTCACCTCAATACGAATGGGAATTAAACGGAGAAGTCAATAATGTAGTTTTTCCAACCGGAACTGCATTATTTGGGAATACCTTATTTATTTATTATGGAGCTGCCGATACCAGGATAGCCTGCGCATCTGTGAATTTCTCCGGATTGATATCCGAATTGTTAACTTATAATGGGAAAGATGAAAAATAAGACAGGTTCAAAGCAAAGCGGGGAGATTATTTATATCCAGGAAAGGTTGTTTAGCTTTGAAAAGACTGTTTCCCCCGAGATGAATTCACTGATGATGGAACAACAACCACAAATAGATAAAACCTATGATGTGGCTGAAATATTATTTATTACTTCATATCCTCCCAGGGAATGTGGAATAGCTACTTATTCCAATGATTTGATAAAAGCTCTGAATAACAAATTCAGCAATACTTTATCCATAAAAGTTTGCGCGCTGGAATCAGGTGATGAAAATTATAAATATACCGATGAAGTAAAATATGTACTTAAAACTTCATTAGCTGACAGATATGGGAAACTGGCGTTTAAGATTAATAAAGACGACCAAATTAAAATTGTTCTGATCCAGCACGAGTTTGGCTTCTTTAACAAGCAGGAACAGGCATTTCTTCAATTTCTAAAAGAACTTACAAAACCTGTTGTTATTGTTTTTCATACCGTGCTGCCACATCCTGATGAGAAGTTAAAATCCAAAATAAAAAGTATTGCCTCATCGTGTGAATCAATCATCGTTATGACACATAATTCAGCTGAGATATTAATGTACGACTATGATTTGCCAAAAGAACAGATATCAGTTATAGCCCATGGTACGCACCTTGTGCCTCATTTAAGCAGAGAATCTCTGAAAAAAAAATATGGATTCAAAGGGCGGAAAGTTCTTACTACATTTGGTCTGCTAAGCTCGGGAAAGAGCATTGAAACTACACTAAGAGCATTACCGTTAATTATAAAAACTAATCCGGATGCATTATTTCTCGTAATAGGCAAAACCCATCCCGAAGTTTTGAAAGAGGAAGGTGAGAAATATCGTATCAGCCTTGAAACAATGGTAAATGAATATAACTTAACACAGCATGTAAGATTTATCAATAGCTATCTGGCATTGCCGGATTTGCTTGAATATTTGCAACTTACGGATATTTATCTCTTTACAACCAACGATCCTAATCAGGCTGTCAGCGGTACTTTTGCCTATGCAATGAGCTGCGGCTGCCCTATCATTTCAACTCCTATCCCTCATGCAAAAGAAATACTGACTGAGGATACAGGAATTATTTTTGATTTTCGCAATTCACAACAATTGGCTACTGGTGTTCTCCGGTTATTTAATGATAATAAATTAAGAAGGAATATCAGAATAAATACCTTGCAGAAAATAGTTTCCACAGCCTGGGAAAATTCTGCCGTCGAACATATAATGCTGTTTAAAAAAATAGCCGGCGATAAAATTACAATACTATATAATTTGCCGCTCATTAATCTGAATCATTTAAAACAAATGACTACCGATACAGGAATTATTCAGTTTTCAAAAATCAATCAACCTGATCTTTGTTCCGGTTACACCCTTGATGATAATGCCAGGGCTTTGGCAGCCATGTCAATGCATTTCATATTAACACGCGATAACAAAAGCATATGGTACATAAATAAATATCTTAGTTTTATTAAACTTTGTCAGCAGCCTGCCGGTGACTTTTTAAACTATGTCGATTTTGAAAATACATTTACCGATCAAAATAAAAATACAAACCTGGATGATTCTAATGGGAGGGCACTATGGGCCTTAGGTTATTTAATCTCTGAGAAGGAGTCATTACCTGAAGAAATCAGTTCCGGGGCCATTAATATCATTCAAAAAGTAATCCCTCGAATTGAAACAATTCATTCCACCCGGGCAATGGCTTTTGCCATAAAAGGATTGTATTTGTATCAAAGAGCCATAAAATCGTCAGAAAATCTTGGCCTGGTAAGAACCCTGGCTAACAGACTGGTTCAGATGTTCAAGCATGAATCTGACGAAATCTGGCAATGGTTTGAAGGCTATCTTACTTATGCAAACAGTATCTTGCCTGAAGCCATGTTATATGCCTGGTTGCTGACCGGAGAAGCAATTTATAAAGAAATTGCCTTATCATCATTTAAATTTCTGTTGTCTAAAACTTTCAATGAAAACGGTATAGAAGTAATATCCAATAAGAAGTGGTTTCAAAGAGGTCAGACAGCAGGTCGTTTTGGTGAACAACCAATTGATGTTGCTTATACAATTATGACATTAAGTAAGTTTTATGATGTGTTTGGTGATGAAGACTACCTTAAAAATATGAAAACTGCATTTAACTGGTTTTTAGGGAACAACCGTTTACATCAGATTATTTACAACCCCTGTACAGGTGGCTGCTACGACGGATTGGAAGAGACCCATGTGAACCTCAACCAGGGGGCAGAATCTACAATAAGTTACCTGATGGCACGATTGACAGTTGAAAAGTATAACGAGCCGGATATAACACATGATAGCAAAAACATGATCCATTCTGTAAAGAAATCAATAAATCAGACTTATGCAAGTTACAGTCACAGGTAAGGAAGGCAGATTTTTACCTGATCCCAGAAGGGTAATAGCCCGTCAGACTACGCGTCCACTTACGCTACTATTGGTTTAAATGAACTCCTGAATGAACTAAAAAACTCGAAATAGCACCTAAAATGATGATATATAAGAAAAGAATAAAAGCCTTTCTTAAAATCGCCGGATCCGCTTCAAAACGCTGGTGGGCAAAAGATCCGTTTATGCAAAGTGCTGTGATTGCTTATTATGCTATTTTCAGCATTCCTGGTTTACTTGTAATGATAATTTCTATTTCCAACCTTTTTTTTCAACGCGATGTAATCACGGGTAATCTGTATACACAGATAGCCTCAATAATGGGTGTGGAGACAGCTAAACAGGTCAGAGATATGATTATTAGCGTTGATATTACTAATAAATCATTACTTGCCACTATCATTGGATTAGTTGTGGTCTTTGCTGGCGCAACAGGTGTATTTGTAGAATTACAGAAAGCGTTAAATATTATCTGGGAAGTAAAAGCCAAACCTCGCAGAGCCATTCTCACACTGGTGCGTACACGATTATTTTCATTCGGTCTGATTGTATCCATCGGCTTCCTTTTATTAATCTCGCTCATTATCACCACTATTCTTGCAGCACTGAGCGATTGGGTGTTGAATCACTGGCCAAACCTTTTGCTTGTGATTTTTTATGGGCTCAAATTCATTATTTCATTTGGAGTTGTCATGTTCCTGTTTGCACTAATGTTTAAATTTTTACCTGACGCAAAAATTCAATGGAAACATTTGTGGCTGGGTTCAGTTCTGACTGCTCTGCTTTTTCTAATGGGAAAAACTGCTATTGGTTTTTATTTAAGCAAAACAAATCCGGGTTCGGCATATGGTGCAGCCGGTTCAATTATTTTAATTCTTTTATGGGTGAGCTATTCTTCTATGATCGGACAGGATCTCTTAAACAGACATAAACTTTTTGAGAATTCGTAAATGATATAACATTTTGCAAAATGGCCCGATTATTCACAAAGATTGCTGAAGTTATAGTTGCACATCCTGATGATGAAACATTATGGTCCGGAGGAACCATACTTAGTCATTCTTTATGGAAACGGTTTATTGTTTGCCTTTCCAGGGGAAACGATGAAGATCGCTCAATCAGGTTTTACAACGCCTTAAGAATTCTAAAATCCGAAGGGTGAATACACAAGACACCTCAGGCATAAGGAGACAGTTAAAGCTGTAATCAAACTCTGGGAAGCAGGTAAAATTTCCGGATATTTAATATTCTATAATTATTTCAACTTAAAACCGAATGAATGAACGCAACAGAATTCTCTGAACAATTATTAGAAATGGAACAAAGTTTACTGAAGTATGCTTGCCGCTTTAAATTAGGTGATGCAGATTCGAAAGATCTCGTTCAGGAAACTTTCCTGAAAGCAATTTTAAGTCGGGATAAATTTGTAGATACGGGATTTTTAAGAGCCTGGATCTTTACAATTATGAGAAACACCTTTATCAACAACTACAGACATAATTTTCTACAGAACACCCATTCCGATCATACCGGCGAGTCTTTTTTCATTAATCAGGTAAAATCTTCAGGTTCAGATAACCCGGATTCTGCATATTCGATTAAAGAAATTACTCAAAGTATTGAACAATTAAGAGATAAATTCAGGGTACCATTTAAAATGTACGTTGAGGGATACAGGTACAGAGAAATTGCCGATACATTCAATCTCAGGATCGGAACTGTAAAAAGCAGAATTTTTCTGGCAAGAAAAATATTGATGAACCAACTGAGAATGTAAGTGAATTGGAAGTCTCCACAGTTCAATTGATATGTGAATTATGCAATTAAAAATTAAAGAGCTTTATGATTTTTTAATGGATACTAATGATAGATTCCAAATACAAAAGAAGAAGAAACGCCTGAAATTGTGTGAATTATATAATATTATTATAGAATTATGTAACTATTAGGTTGAGTCTAACACATAATTTTACAATAATAAAGTTTTAATCTTATGCTAAAATCGCTTAAATGTATAATAACGTAATAGGATTCTGGAACAAGAAAAAGGAAAAGCTTAAACAAAAATTTCCAATGATCACTGATCATGATTTGCGTTTCCCCGAAGGAAAAGAAAAGGAAATGATTGAAATGCTGGGCAATAAGCTTGGGAAGACAAAGCAAGAATTGCTCTATATAATAATAGCAATGTAGAAGGTATATCACAAAAGGATATTTTCATAAGTATATCAGATTAAAGAGGAAACTATGAGCACAAGAAGATTTGTAACATCGAACAGAACAGCACTTTACATAATCGCGGTTGTGATTATTATTGTGGCTTTTCTTTTATTAGGGGGCGGTCCATGGATGACCGGAATGATGCATAGAGGCCGATCAATGGGTACTGTCCATTTAAATTGGGTGCAAATCCTGATTAGTTTAGGGCTAGGCTTTCTGCTTGGATTATTAGCATCCAGGAGAAAATGGTTATAGTAATGATGAGTTATTTTTCATAAATCAATCTTAAGGTTCAGATAACCCGTATCCTACATATTCGGTTAAAGAAATTACAGGCTCGGTAACCGTATCTTCAAATTGCTCCATGCGTAAATTATGTAATTCTTTCCGAAAGTTATGTAACATTAGCCCCATATCAAAAACTTAATTTTGTTATGATTAAGGAATACTCCTTATAAATATAGGATCGTTGCTTAACAATCACATTTTGAATATTTTATCCGTGTCACTATTAAATCAGACTACATGAATACCGCTATGATTGGATACTGGGAAAAGAAAAAAGAAAAACTTAAGGAAAGATTTCCTGTAATTACCGACGAAGATTTGCGATATCGCGAAGGGAAAGAAAAGGAGATGATTGAGATGCTTGGAAATAAGCTGGGAAAATCAAAACTGGAACTGATTGACATCATTGTAGCAATTTAATATTTCTTTTGCACATTAATATAAATAAAATGAAAAATACAACTGAATTAAAAGGAAACTGGAATGAGCAAAAAGGCAAACTAAAACAGAGATTTGCAGTCTTAACTGACAACGATCTCATGTTTGAAGAAGGCAGGAAAGACGAGATGTTTGGAAAACTTCAAAAAAAGTTAGGCAAAACAAAAGAAGAATTACACAAAATTATTGCTGCGCTTTAATTAAAGATTTTGCTCTAAAAGTCATCGTTTACCGGCAATCGTTAAGCGATGACTTTTTAAATTTTGAGTACTTCCCATAATGTTAAAGGCTTATTTTGCCAAAATAGTCTTATATCTTAATCTGCAAAACCTGACCAGCTCTAATGTTTTGGCAGGACAAATTATCAGGAAATATTAAATCAGGTTGACTCGTGTGAAATCAAATTAATTATGAAAAAAATTAATCCTGTTATTAAGGTAAAAAACATTGCAAAGGAGCAATCCATTAAACTCAGCGAAAAAGCAATTGCGAAAACTGCTGAGGCACATAACTTTTTAACGGATGTCGCCGATTTTTTCTTATTTTTTTCACGTACATGTAAAGAAATTTTTTCCCGCGATTTTGAATTCAAAGAGTTTTTACGTCAGTCTTTTAAGATCGGGTATAAATCATTACCGCTTATCTCAGTGACCGGATTTATTATGGGATTGGTACTTACAATTCAGGCGCGGCCGTCACTTATGCATTTTGGAGCGGTTTCATTACTACCGGGAATGGTAGCTGTATCGCTCATCAGAGAAATGGGCCCGGTTATAACGGCATTGATATGTGCAGGTAAAATTGGCTCAGGAATGGGGGCTGAGCTAGGTTCAATGAAAGTGACCGAACAGATTGATGCGATGGAAGTATCATCCACTAATCCGATGAAATATTTAGTTGTTACGAGAGTATTAGCAGCTACACTGATGATACCCATATTAATATTATATGCTGACGCTCTTGGTATCTTTGGAAGTTGGGCGGGAACAAATATTAAAGGAGAGGTTCCTTTTGTATTATTTTGCTCTCAGGCATTTAGTCATCTTGAGTTTATCGATTTTTTGCCGGCTTTTATAAAATCCTTCTTTTTCGGTGCTGTGATTGGTTTAGTGGGTTGCTACAAAGGATATACCGCCGGTCGCGGAACAGAAAGTGTAGGTATAGCAGCTAATTCTGCAGTTGTTTTGTCCTCTTTGCTTGTAATAATAGTCGACCTGATTGCAGTACAGATTACTGATTTACTATAATTTGAAAATTGAAAATTGATGAATTCTACCCTGACCGTGACTAATTTTCCGGATAAAACGAAAAGCCGTGAACAGGTTATTGAAATAAATAACCTCAGGAAAGGATTTGGTGCACAGGAAGTCTTAAAAAATGTGTCGCTACAACTTTTTAAAGGTGAAAACCTGGCAGTACTCGGAAAATCCGGATCCGGAAAATCTGTCCTGATAAAATGTATTGTTGGTTTATTTATTCCTGATTACGGAACTATAAATGTACTCGGAGAAGACGTTAGTGAATTAAACAATGAAAACTTAGGAGAGTTGCGAAAGAAGGTTGGTTTTCTTTTTCAGAGTGGTGCACTTTATGATTCCATGACAATAAGACAAAACCTGGAATTTCCGCTGAAGAGAATAAAAAAGAATCTCACTCAAAAAGAGATTAATGAAAAAGTAAATGAAGCATTGGAAAATGTTGGATTATCTGATGCTATTGACAAGATACCATCACAACTTTCAGGAGGAATGCGTAAGCGGATCAGTCTGGCTCGAACAATCGTTGTTGACCCTATGATCATTTTATATGATGAACCAACAACCGGGCTTGACCCGGCAACGTCAGATGAAATAAGTTCACTCATCAACGATGTTCAGAAAAAATATAAAACTTCTTCCCTCATTATCACACATGATATAGAATGCGCCCGTAATACAGCAAACCGTGTTATAATGTTGAACGATGGAGTAGTTTATAAGGAAGGTGGACTGACGGAATTTGAAAAGTCCTCCGATATATTAATCAGATCATTCTTTAAATAGTTAAATAAGCATCAGTTTTAAAACCATAAAATATGGAAAAGCACACAACTAAATTCAAAGTACGGTTAGGACTATTTATCGCCGGCGGACTAATGATTTTTGTAGTCGCAGTTTTTATAATAGGCAGGCAGAAAAATCTATTTGTTCCTGTTTATAAGCTTACTACAACTTTTTATAATGTAAGCGGATTGCAGGTTGGAAATAATATCCGTTTTTCAGGTATCAATGTTGGCACAGTCGACAACATTAAAATAATTAATGATTCAACTGTTCAGGTTGATATGTTGATTCAAAAAAATGTTCAGAAATTTATTAAAGCAGATTGTGAAGCGGCAATTGGGTCAGCCGGACTTATCGGAGACCGTATTTTAATAATTACTCAAGGCAGTTCTGTTGCCCCTCTGGCAAAAGACGGGCAGCAAATTTTGTCAAAGGAGCCGGTTGAGCCCGATGCTATAATGGCAAGTCTGCAGGTGACAGCAGATAATGCTGCAATTGTTTCATTTCAACTGGCAGAGATCATGACTAAAGTGAACAGTGGAAGCGGCACACTCGGGAGATTTATCCAGGATTCGACGATTGCCGAAAATATTAATCAGACAATCGTGAATCTTAAAAAGAGCAGTAAAGGGCTCGATGAAAATATGAATGCAGCCAAGGAAAATTTCCTTTTCAGAGGTTATTATAAGAGGAAAGAAAAAGCTGCTGAAAAAATCAAGTCGGATTCTGCAGAAAAAAAAGCGGAAGAACAAAAAGCAAATGATAAAAAGAAAAAATAATTTCCTGATAAATGATTTAAGAATGGCATGTCCAAATGTGGTCCAAAAAATTTATCATACTGCTTTCTGTCTCAGTTTTAATCAGCACTTTTGCATTAGCCCAGGAGACTGCTGTCAAAAAAGATTCAACTCAACTTTATAAAGATATTGAAACTTTTTCGAAGCGAAACAAATTTAATACTTTCCTGTACCGGTTGATTTTCAAACCGATCTCAATCATATCAAAAAAAAATGTCAAAAAGAAAGTTTATAAAAAACTGATCCAGAAACCATACAGCACTTTCCAGGGAAAAATTATCCGGAAGATCAACATTGTTACTCTCGATCCTTTTGGTTATTCGGCTATAGATACTACAAGGATATCAGAAAACAAATTAACCAGATTTGGAAATAACTTACATATAAAATCACATTTAATAACGATCCGAAACCTATTGCTCATCCGTGAAAATGAACCGTTTAACTCTTTTTTTGTAAAGGAGTCGGAGCGTTTGATCCGAATCCAGAAATTTGTGCATGATGTTTCTTTTTACGTTGCTTCACCCAGAGTAAAATCCGATTCAGTGGATGTTTTTATTCGTGAATTGGATAACTGGAGTATCAGTGGGGAAGCAGTCATTTCAACTTCACAGATGAAGTTTGGTATATCAGATAATAACTTTTTAGGATTCGGTCACGAGTTTCAAAATGTTTTCTCAAGAAATATTAGTACCGGTATCAGTGCGTTTCGGACAAATTATTTCATTCCGAATATTAAAACCACCTACATTAACTCAAATTTGCATTATGAAGTTGACGGATATGGAAATATGAGAAGGAGCCTGGCTATTGACCGGCCGTTTTATTCTCCGTATGCAATGTGGGCCGGAGGCATATCATTTTCTACTCAGGTCAAAAGAGACTCCCTGGCAGGTAAGAATCCGTTATATGTTCCTTTGAATTTAAAATTTAAAACACAGGATTTTTGGGCAGGTAAAGCAATCCGTATTTTCAAAGGCTCAACAGAGGAAGAACTGGCCACTAATTTAATATTATCTGCCCGTTATCTGCGTATTCGTTACCTTCAAAAGCCAACTGATATTAATGACCCGTTGCAAATTTATTCCAATGAAGATTTTTACCTGGCCGGAATAGGAATTTCTACCCGTAAATATGTTCAGGATAAATATGTTTTTAAATACGGTACTATCGAAGATGTCCCGGTCGGACAGGTTTTTGAATTGACAGGAGGTTACCAGTTAAGAAACAGTTCCTGGCGGCCATATCTAGGAATGCGGTTTTCTTTTGGAAACTATAATGAATGGGGATACATGAGTACCAATTTCGAATACGGAACTTTTTTCCGGGCATCACATACTGAACAGGGTGTTATTACTGTCGGTGTAAATTATTTCACAGGATTAATCGAAATCGGGAAATGGAAATTCAGGCAATTTGTAAAACCACAGGTTACCATAGGCTTAAACAGGTTTTCTTATGATAGCTTAACTCTCAATGATGGTCATGGTATTGGTATTGTTGGATTTAACAGTACTGTTCTGTCCGGCACAAACCGGCTCCTCTTTACGTTGCAAACTCAATCATATGCTCCGTGGAATCTTATCGGATTCCATTTTGGACCCTTTCTTGTTTGTTCTCTTGGTATGCTGGGTGATGCAATATCAGGATTTAAAAACCGTAAATTATATTCACAGATTGGTTTTGGCGTTTTAATAAAAAATGAAAACCTGGTTTTTGGTACATTTCAGATATCCATCTCATTTTATCCATTAATCCCCGGCAATGGTCAGGATATTTTCAAAATGAACTCATTCAGCACAAATGATTTTGGATTCAGGGATTTTGAAATCGGGGAACCTGCACCAGCGTTATACAGATAATTAAAAGTAAATGGCACTTGCTCTCATCTCGCTCCTGCCAATGTGTGAATGTTGTAAATCTTTTCAGGAATTCTGTAACACATTTTGAAATTATTAGACTCAACTTTGTAACTGAAAAAATCATTTCTCTTTCACAGAACGAGTTTTTTTACTAAGTAATATAAAAACAAAATGAAAGCTACAAGATTGAATAACCTTAAAAAAAATATCTACCTGGGTATTTTTACAATAATGATTATTTTTTTATTTAATTCATGCGGAACAACTGTCAGTTTCTTAAATTCATCAGTTGTTCCGGCAGCGCGAGGTTCTGTGAAAGTAAAAACAGACAATAACAGGAATTACGTTATTCAGATATCCCTGTCAGATTTAGCTGAATCCTCAAGACTGCAGCCATCAAAACTAACCTATATTGTCTGGATGGTGACAGACCGGGACTTAACAAAAAATATAGGACAATTAAATAGTTCAAAAGGCTTCATGTCAAAACAGCTTAAAGGATCCTTTAAGACAGTATCTTCAGATAAACCAGTCAAAATATTTATTACGGCCGAGGATGACGCAGCTGTGCAATATCCTGGAGCACAGATTGTTTTATCAACCGACAAGTTTCAACTATAATCATTAAGTCAGGGCAATAGCCAGTTTAATACTCTCATCATAAATAGCAGATAAGGAATTGACTAATTATATAGTTTTAGGACAGACTCAATTAACAACTTATAAGAAAGAATTCAATCGGGATTTGGACCAGCTTTCAAAAGAGATGAAGGATTTCATGATCTTATAGTTAGTTTCTTCAAAAGATTAGGTTAGTTTAGGTTAGTTTAGGTTTATAAAAGGCTGATTAATTAATCAGCCTTTTACGCCACATAAAACCCTGTCATTCCGAGTCCGCCAACTGGCGGACGAGGAATCTCATAATCAATTGTTTTGAGATTATTATTGATAACCGATACTCATATATTATTATATTAGTATGACAGACCTGGAAATGGGTGGAAAATATCTTAATCGGAAGTGTTACTGAGAAGGTTTTAGGCATACTCTTTTAACCCTGTTAATCATCCCAACTAAAAAACAGAATTAATAAAAAGTTCGTATTTACTTTTGAAAAATAAATCTTCACGCGGATATATAGCAGCGAGACGATAAAAAGTTCGGAGTTAACCTGGGCTAATTATAAATATCTCCAACTTTTTGAGAGTGGAAAAAAGTGAGCCCGTTGAATTCGGTCATGTCCATTACTTTAAAACCATTATCTCTCAAAAGTGATGTGACACTGAATTCAGACAAATAAGTATTCGTCTTTGAATCCAGAAGCCCATATAACATGTTTATAAATGAAAAACGTGAAACAATGCTATTTTCTATCTCATCAGACCGCATTTTATTAGCCAGGAAGGATGAACTGTTTCTTAATGCATACCTGTCAACCTTTGTATTATTTACGAAGAACCCCAGAAAATTGCATTTTGAGGGCATGAAAGGGAGTTGCGATTGGAGGAAACTTCTGATTTGCCTTATTTTATTAAGTTCTTTCAGATTAATAACAGTTCTTGCATTATTCAGCTCTTCTGTATCATAAAAATAATGATGTATAGAAGAGAGTACAATCAGTCCAGGATCTGTTGCCAGTCCAATTTTGTTGACATAATTATAGAAATCTTCACCCCCTTCTTTAATCAAATTATCAATTGCTTCGTTAGCCGAGACTAAATTGATTGATCTTACCGGCAGCCTTAAATTTGTCTCTGTCCGGATCCTGTTAGTTAGCTGAAGGTCTGTAATATTTTCCAAAATTTTGTTTTATAAGCAAAAGTTTTTAATTCAAAGTGTACTGATAGGTATGATTTATTTCAATCAGTTATTTTAGGATTTTTAGTTCATAGGATAAAGAATAAATTGCTGGATTAAAGGTAAATACACTTTCCCTAATTGATTTACATAATTCTATAAATAAGTTGTAAAATTCACACATAGAATGGGAGAATTCTGGTTTATGTCTGTTAATGCGGTCTGTTATCAGCTTTTGTTCATAGGAGGAGTACAATTAAATCGTCCGCATATATGCTGGAGAATATGTAAATAATGTAACTATTTCAAATAGTTATGTAATGCTTGCAGGTTTTAGGCAGATTACCTTTGAATAAACTAATAAATCAATACCATGCCATTATTAACTATTCTAGTCGTATTAATTGTTGCAGGCGTTCTTTTGTGGCTTGTTAATAATTATATCCCAATGGATCGTAAGATCAAAAACATCTTCAACGTAGTAGTTGTGATTGTTGTAATTGTCTGGCTTCTAAAAGTGTTTGGGATTTTCAGTTACCTGAGGGGTATACATCTTTAATGGAATTCCTTAATATTACAAAAATTCTTCCCATATTGAACAATATGTTAAAAAAAACTCTTTAAGTAGATATGATAGAATATTAATGGAACAAACCTCACATCCCTTCTGGAGTATTTCGAGTGCAGAATTGCTTACCGACCTTAATACTGCATCCGGTGGCCTGACGACAAATGAGGCAAAAAAACGTCTCACAACCTATGGCGCAAATCGCCTGAAGCCTCAAAAACGATCAGATGCCTTTACACTGCTGATAGGACAGTTTAAAAGTCCGATCATTCTGATTCTGTTGTTTGCGACCGGATTATCTGTATTTCTTCACGACCCGGCCGATGCCTTAATAATCCTTTTGATTGTCCTGGTAAGTGGTTTACTTGGATTCTGGCAAGAGCACAGTGCGTCCAACGCAGTAGAGAAGTTACTTGCCATAGTTCAGATAAAAGCGGCAGTATTCCGTGATGGAAATCAGCAGGAAATTTCTATTGAAGATATTGTCCCCGGAGATATCGTTTTCCTGAATGCCGGAGATATAGTCCCCGGCGACTGCCTGCTTCTTGAATCGAAGGACCTATTTGTCGATGAAGCTATGCTTACCGGAGAAACCTTCCCGGTAGAAAAAGATGTTTCAGTACTCGCTGCAGATACTGCCCTGGCAAAACGAACCAACGCTGCCTGGATGGGTACACATATTGTAAGCGGAAGCGCTAAAGCGATTGTTACGCTTACTGGTAAAAACACTGAGTTTGGAAAAGTATCGGAACGGCTTAAGCTCAAAGCTCCTGAGACCGAATT
Source organism: Bacteroidales bacterium (assembly GCA_050014255.1). Taxonomy (GTDB): domain Bacteria; phylum Bacteroidota; class Bacteroidia; order Bacteroidales; family VadinHA17; genus LD21. The sequence goes on from JBEKDR010000056.1 coordinate 34,258, forward strand.
TGAACATGGGATAAGAAGATTCGGCTATTTCCTTGGAGAAGTCACACTTTTATTGGTGGTTATTATATTTGCAATAAACGTATATCTTCAACGGCCCGTACTGGAATCGTTTCTTTTTTCACTTGCGCTTGCTGTCGGGTTAACTCCGCAGTTATTACCGGCAATAATCAGTATCAACCTTGCACATGGCGCAAAAAAAATGGCTCAGAAGAAGGTAATTGTCAAAAGGCTTGCCTCTATAGAAAACTTCGGAAGCATGAATGTAATCTGCTCTGATAAAACCGGCACCCTGACTGAAGGGACCGTTCAGGTAGAATCGGCACTGGATGTCAATGGAGAAGCTAACGATAAAGTATTTCTGTATGCTTATCTCAATGCATTTTACGAAACAGGATTTACAAATCCCATTGATCAGGCTATTCTTAATTATAGCAAGATTGACCTGTCAGACTACCGGAAACAGGATGAAATTCCGTACGATTTTCTTCGGAAACGACTGAGCATAGCTGTCATAAAAGGAAATACTCATTTCATGGTGACAAAAGGTGCATTGACCAACATCCTTGAAGTGTGTTCATCAGCGGAAACCAAGGAAGGAACTATTGTTGACCTGAAATCTGTAACGGACAAGATTCAAAAACACTTTGAAGAATTCAGCAATAATGGATTTCGCACCTTAGGTATTGCCTATAAAAATATGCCGGCAGATACTCTTATTAATAAGAGCGATGAGAAGGAGATGATATTCCTGGGTTTTCTTATACTCTTCGATCCGCCAAAAGCAAATATCACCGACACAATTGCAAAGCTGAAGAATCTTGGGGTATCTCTTAAGATCATCACAGGAGACAATCATCTTGTTGCGGCAAGCATAAGTAAAAAGATGGGCCTGTCGGATAATAAAATAATCAGCGGTCCTGAGCTTCGTCAGATGAGCGATGCCGCATTGCTCAGAAGTGTTGGTTCAGTCGATGTTTTTGCCGAAATAGAGCCTAACCAGAAAGAAAGGATCATTATTGCCATGAGAAAGGCCGGGAACGTTGTGGGATACATGGGCGATGGTATTAATGATGCTTCGGCACTTCATGCCGCAGATGTAGGCATTTCTGTGGATACTGCTGCAGATGTTGCCAAGGACGCAGCTGATATTGTCCTGCTCGAAAAAGATCTGGGAGTACTGGTTGAGGGGGTGAAAGAAGGACGAACAACATTTGCCAATACACTCAAATATGTCTTTATGGCCACAAGTGCCAATTTCGGCAATATGTTCAGCATGGCCGGGATATCTCTTTTTATTCCTTTCCTTCCATTACTTCCCAAACAGATACTTCTCACAAACCTGATGACTGATTTTCCTGAAATGACCATAGCCACAGACAATGTTGATGAGCAAATGATTGACTATCCACGTCGATGGGACATTAAGGCTATTCGCAAATTTATGATAACCTTCGGACTGGTAAGTTCATTCTTTGACTATTTGACATTTGGCCTGCTATTACTGATGTTACATGCAAATGAGGGTCAGTTCAGGACCGGATGGTTTCTTGAATCGGTTATCTCGGCGTCAATGATCGTGCTTGTTATCCGGAGCAGAAAACCTTTTTTCAGGAGCAGACCAGGTAAATATCTTTTAATAGCGACATTATCGATCGCTGTTATTACATTAGTCTTTCCATTCACACCGCTGGGAAATATCTTTGGATTCAGCCCGCTCGCTCTTTCAACGTATATATTCATCCTGCTGATTGTGGCAGTATATATTCTTGGCGCGGAAATTACCAAAAGAATTTTTTATAAAAAGGTTAAATTTTAAAATACCTGGCCAGATAAGTCCCGGATTATAAAGAATAATAATACGAATATATCCGATTTATTGATAATAAGGACATTAACCGGATTATAATGTGTACTTTGCCCAAAATTAAAATTAAAATTATGAGTACAGGAACAGTAAAATTTTTTAATAATTCCAAAGGATTTGGATTTATTAAGGACGGTGCATCAGAAAAGGAATACTTTGTGCATGTATCGGGCCTGAATGATGAGATCATGGAAAATGATGAAGTAACTTTTGATCTTCAGGAAGGGAAGAAAGGGTTAAATGCCATAAATGTTAAACTGGTGTAATTTGAATATTATATAAGACATTTATTGTGAAGAGGCTGTCTCAAAAGGGTAGCTTCTTTCTTTTTTTTGTGATCAAATTACATCGCTCCTGATTGAAATTCCTAATTAATTGGATGAGATCTCTCGCTCCCATTAAACCTTTGCGCCTTTGTGCCTTTTTACCGTTACGCCATAATATGTAAATAATGTAACTTTTTAGAACAATTATGTAACGGTTTTACTCCTGGCTTCTTTTACCTTTCAGCAATATTTTTAATGAAAATGAAATGAGAAAAGCCGGAATTTTAATTTTGATCCTTGGATTAGTATTAACCATTTTTACGGCCTTTACATTCTTTACCAGGGAGAAGGTAGTTGATATCGGAAGCCTTAAAATCACTGCAAACAAACCGCATCATCTCAGTTGGTCGCCTCTGATCGGCATTGCCGTAATGGGAGTTGGTGGAGTTGTTATATTTATGTCTCCTAAAAAATAACAGACTTTCTTAAGCTGAAAACTGTTATTCTTAACAAAATAACTATCAGAAATTGAAATATTAATAATCAATGAAAGTATTATTAATTTTTCCCCAATACCCTGCTTCCTTCTGGAGTTTCAAATATGCATTACGATTTATCTCCAAGAAAGCGGCGGTGCCACCTCTTGGCTTAATAACCGTTTCTGCAATGCTGCCTGAATCATGGCAAAAGAAATTTGTTGATATGAATGTATCCTCACTCCAGACAAGCGATATCCTTTGGGCAGATTATGTGTTCATCAGCGCAATGTATATCCAGAAAGAATCTGTAAGTAAAATAATCGAAGAGTGTCTGAAGCATAAAACTAAAATAGTTGCAGGCGGCCCTCTCTTTACGCAGGAATATGAAAATTATCCGCAGATTGACCATTTTATTCTGAATGAAGCGGAAATTACTCTTCCTCCATTTCTAAAAGATCTGGAAAACGGAAAGTCACCTCAAAAAATATATAAAACAAGTGAATATGCTGATATCAGATTAACACCTCTTCCGGATTATCATTTATTGTCAATGAAGGACTATGCTTTTATGAATATCCAAGTTTCACGCGGATGCCCCTACTCCTGCGATTTTTGTGAAATTACTACACTGCTGGGACACAAGGTGCGGTTGAAAGATACCAGTCAGATTATAAAAGAACTTGAAGTGCTTTA
>JBEKDR010000057.1:0-24354 GCA_050014255.1 Bacteroidales bacterium
TAATAACCAGTTCATTTATACAGACATGATCGGGAAGAGTGGCACAATAATATATTACATCTGCAATATCATCTGCGGTAAGTGCATTAATACCTTTGTACACGTCTTTAGCTTTTTGCTCATCACCCTTAAAACGAACCAGAGCAAATTCTGTTTCTGCCATTCCGGGTGATATGAGAGTTACCTTTATATTGTTCTTCAGCATGTCTATACGCATCGATTTTGAAAGAGCATCAACCGCAAATTTTGAAGCGCAATAGACATTCCCGTTTTCATAGGTCTCCTTTCCGGCAATTGAACCTATATTAAAAATATGGCCTTTGTTCCTGGCAACCATAAGTGGCGCAACTGCTCTGGTGACATACAGCAGACCTTTTACATTTGTGTCGATCATCCTGTCCCAGTCATCGGTGTTTCCGTTCTGGATATGATCAAGGCCGACAGCCAGTCCGGCATTGTTTACAAGTATGTCAATCTTTTTCCACACTTCCGGAAGGTTTCTGATAACTGATTCAACTTCATCTTTTTTTCTGACATCAAAATTGAGTGAAAGGATTTTTATCTTTCCATAAGCAATAAGTTCTTTTTCAAGCACATCAAGTAACTCTTTTCTTCTTCCGGTGATTATTATATTATATCCATTTTCAGCAAATCTCAGAGCAGTTGCCTTTCCGAAACCCGTTGTCGCGCCAGTGATCATTATGGTTTTATTCATCTTTTATGATTTTATTTTATTAAGTAAAAGTAGAAATTTATTTCGAGTGTGGGATTGTGCAGAGGCACCATCAAAATAATTCTATCTTTGAGTTTTGAAAAAATAATGGGAAATCAGCCAGCGAATCTGAACTATGACAAAAAAGCTGCCGTTGAGTCGATGTTTGATTCAATTGCATGGAGGTATGATTTTCTTAATCATTTTCTCTCTTTTAATTTTGACCGGCTCTGGCGTCGGAAAGCAATTAAGCTAATTTCAAAATCCTACAAATCTCCTGGAATACTGGACGTCGCCACGGGCACCGGTGATCTTGCATTAGCAGCTATGAAGATTAATCCTTCGAAGATTTCAGGAATTGATATTTCAAACAAAATGCTTGAGATCGGCAGAGAAAAAGTTAAAAAAAAAGGCTTTTCCGGCAAGATAGATCTTATATACGGAGATTCGGAGAAAATTCCTTTTGATGACAATGTTTTTGACGTCGCTATGGTGGCATTCGGAGTCAGAAATTTTTCTGATCCGCTTAAGGGTCTTTCTGAAATGCAGAGGGTAATACGTGAGGGGGGTATGATTATGGTACTTGAATTCTCAAAGCCCTCAGGATTCCCGTTTAAACGGGTTTACAATTTCTATTTCAGAAATATTCTTCCTCTTTTTGGAAGACTTTTTTCCAAAGATAAAGCTGCTTACAGGTATTTGCCTGATTCAGTTATGAAATTTCCGGATAATGAGGAGTTCCTGCAATTACTTGTCCGGGCAGGATGCTCCGAAACGCACCAGATAAAATTGACCGGAGGCGTGGCAAGTATTTATACCGGCATCAAATTGTCAATGCAATAATTGGAATTCAAACGAGTTTATTATCTTGTAACATTTAATCAAAAATCTTACTCAGGGTTGAAACAAAAAGCCTCATTCGTAGTTTTACTTATCATTTTTCTTCTGAGCAACCTAAATTTGTACGGACAGAAGCAAAAACCTAAAAATGAATCATGGTATGATGAAAAGCTTCTTCATTTTGGATTCAGCCTGGGTTTTAATACAATGGATTTCAACATAACTCCTTCACAAAAATATCTGCAATTAAATAATCTTTACCCTGAAGAAAACAAACTCAATCCTGGCATTAACATCCAGATTGTCACAGATCTGAGACCAGCTAATCATCTGGATATAAGATTTCTTCCCGGTGTATCTTTTGGTCAGAGAGTTATCCTGTATTATAAAAACGGAGCACTTGTTAATAGTCAGCAGAGTCTCGAATCTTCATTTCTTGAATTCCCGCTTCTGCTTAAATATAAAGGAAACAGATTAAATAACGTCAGACCTTATGTTATCGGCGGGTTCAATTACCGGTATGACCTGGCCGGCAAGAAAGAATTTGATGAAGCAAAACCAATCTATATAAGGATTAAGAGACCCGATCTTTATTATGAACTGGGAGCAGGCATGGATTTTTACCTGGTATATTTTAAACTTTCTGTTGAGCTGAAAATGTCTAATGGCCTGGGTAATGTTCTGGTTAAAGATGCAGCTCCGGGGCATCCCGAATACGAGAATGCCATTGAAAAGCTAAAATCTCAGATTTGGATTCTTGCATTTCATTTCGAATAGAAATGGGTAAACAGGTTCAGATAAATCTTACACCTGCTGCAGCGGCCGATGAAACAGCGATAAGAAAAATTGCAGCATCTCTTGCCGGAATAGATCTGGCAGCTGTTTCTGTTTTGAGAGTTATTAAACGGTCGGTCGATGCAAGAAAGAAAAATATCCGCGTTAATCTTACTGTTGAAGTCTTTTCAGGTGAAGATTCTGTAATACCTGCAATCGAACCTTTCAAACCTGTTGATGTTTCGCTAAGGCAAGAGGTCATAATAGTCGGCGCCGGACCGGCAGGACTGTTTGCAGCCCTGCGTTTAATTGAGCTGGGCATGCGCCCCGTAATTATTGAAAGAGGGCGCGATGTTTCATCCAGGAAAAAAGATATTGCAAGGATAAGCCGGGAACAAATTGTTAACCCGGATAGCAATTATTGTTTTGGTGAAGGAGGCGCCGGGACCTTTTCTGACGGGAAACTATATACAAGATCTAAAAAAAGAGGAGACAACACAAGAGTTCTGGAATTACTATGTCTTCACGGCGCAAATGAGAATATTATGTACGAGGCTCATCCTCATCTTGGCACTGATAAACTACCGGCCATTATCAGTAATATCAGGAAATCAATACTCGATGCAGGCGGTCAATTCATTTTAGAAAAGAAAGTTTCTGATTTTATTATTGAGGGCGATGCAATTAAAGGTGTTATTACATCGGATAATGAGCACTTCAAATCGCCGTACGTGATTCTGGCAACAGGTCATTCAGCAAGGGATATTTATGATATATGCAAAATGAGAGGAGTAGAGCTTGAGATGAAACCGTTCGCCATGGGAGTCAGGGTGGAGCATCCTCAGGAATTAATAGACAGGATTCAATATCATGGAAATTCACGGGGTGAGTTTTTACCGGCTTCATCATATAATCTTGCAAAACAGATAGATGGGAGAGGAGTCTATTCTTTTTGTATGTGTCCTGGCGGGTTTATAGTGCCGTCGGCCACAGCCCAGGAAGAGGTAGTTGTAAACGGAATGTCACCTTCAGAAAGGAATTCCCCTTACGCAAATTCAGGTATAGTGGTTGAAATCAAACAGGAAGACCTTATAAAATACAGCAGTTTTGGTGTATTGGCGGGTCTTGAATTTCAGAAAGAACTTGAGCGTGAAGCCTGGAAGAATGGTGGACATACTCAAAGAGCTCCGGCGCAACGCCTCTCTGATTTTGTCGCGGGAAATAGTTCAGGGTCACTACCGAAAGTTTCCTATTTTCCTGGAGTAACATCTTCACCTCTTCACAACTGGTTGCCCAAAACTATCGGGAGAAGGCTGAGAGACGGATTCAGACTATTCGGGCAGGTAATGAAAGGTTACCTTACAAACGATGCAGTTGTGCTGGGGGTGGAGTCACGTACATCTTCTCCTGTAAGGATTCCGAGAGATCCTGAAAAACTTCATCATTTACGCATTTCTGGTTTATATCCATGCGGAGAAGGATCCGGATATACTGGCGGTATCGTTTCATCTGCAGTTGACGGTATGAGAGCGGCAGAAGCGATTGCAAAAAAAATCGAAATCCATTAACAACGAAGTACAAAGTCCACCTTCGCTAAAGCTTCGATTATCAAAGAAAGCTTCGCATATGTGTCAAAGAGATTCCTCGCTGGCGCTCGGAATGACACTACTTTTTGGAGGAATAAGAGGAAAAGGAGAAGGCTCGCCACAGCGAGCCTCCTCCTTTTCCCACTTGCCCCATAATGAGTTGTCATTCCGAATGAAACCGCCAGCCGGCGGTTGAATGAGGAATCTCCAACTCGCAGACCGAAATTGATTTAAAAAGTCTTTCTCTATTAATATGAATTATAAATATCAGGCTCTTTCAGAGCCCGTTTGACCCCCACTTGGGAGGATGAGGGTCTAGTACCGTCCAAGCACCTGGCACCCAGTATCCAACGGGATTTCTTTTTAATTATCCTGAATATTATATAGATTTGTCTGTAAGTTATTTGTAATGGAAAATCCGTTTAAAAAGCCATACGGCAGAATTGAAACATCAAGGGAGAAGCTTGTATTTATCCTTGTTTTTGGTCTGTTTATTTTCCTGTTTTTATTTCTTTTTAAACCATTCGGATTAGCCATGCTGGAGACAAGGTCGCAGTTGTTAGTTTCGCTTGGATTCGGATTTGTGACTACATTTATGCTTTTCATTTTTAAATATTTAATTGAACCTCTAGTAATTAGAGGAAACTGGACCTTCGGGAAAAGTCTTCTGTGGGGTTTGCTGGTCGCAGCAAGCATAGGAGTAGCTAACTATTTCTATGTGAGCATTATATTTCCACGGATGTTTGTTTTTAAATATTTTTTATTTGCCATCTGGACTGCTATTCTGGTAGGAATAATCCCGGTTACTATAGGTTACATTATCTCTTTTAACAGAATTTACCGAAATGCCTTAAGGGAAGCTGCTATTGAACCTGAAAAAATATTATGGGAAAGTGAAGTCATAATCAGGGGAGGAAATCCGAAAAATGAATTAAAACTTAATCCGAAGAATATAATTTATCTGTGTTCCAACGATAATTATGTAACAATTGTTACAATTAAAAAGGAAGCTATCGTAAAGACCCATCTCAGGGGTACTCTTAGCGCGGTCGAATCAGAATTGGCTCGAAACAGGGCATTTTTTCGATGTCATAAATGTTATATTGTTAATTCAGAGTATATTGATCGCGTTGCAGGTAATATCCAGAATATGAAAATAAAGCTAAAGCCCAGTGGATTCGAAATCCCGGTTTCCCGATCAAAGGCTGGTTTTGTCGGCACTAAATTTAAGTAATAAACAGTCTTTTAACAGGTGCAATACCTTCTTTTAACATATCCGTTTACCACTTATTTTAGCAATTTACCCCTTAGAGATATCCTTTAGCCACAAATGATGTTTATTGGCCACTTTTTCCTTGGAGCGTGCTTTATAAGGCTATAGATTTGCAGAAAAGTTAAGTTAATGACAGATTCATTGATACTTGGTCTAAGCAGTGGTTCTGCCTGTCTGGCAACCTGCGGAATGGTAATGTTCCCATATCTGATGGCTGGGTCTGCGGGTGTTAAGAGGATCGCAATTGACCTTTCTCTTTTCATGCTGACAAGGTTTGTCATTTATTTCATTATGGCAACATTAGCGTGGTATTTTGGCCAGGCATTATTCAGTAACCCGGTTGTAAGAAACATTGTACCCGGCATACTCTATATAGTATTTGCAGTTTTACTTGTATGGTACAGCATCGATAAAAACCGGAAGAAGGATTGCCCTGCAAAAATTGTTAAAACGGTTCATAACCATAAGCTTGTTCCGATCTTGCTTGGAATAGTAAACAGCCTTGGGTTTTGTCCGGCATTATTTATAATAATTACTAAGAGTGCTACGCAAGGGACTCTTATTCAGAGTTACCTCGCTTTTCTGGCATTTTTTATAGGGTCATCGGTCTGGTTTCTGCCATTGCCTTTAGCAGGTAAAATGCGGAAAAAAGAAGTGCTTCAAAACATCGGGATTCTTGCCACAGGTCTGGCAGGGATAATTTTTATGATTAAAGGAATAACTAACCTAATTGGAGGAATAATCAATGGATAAGATTTTAGAAAGTTCAGGGATGAAGAAATCGTTCGGAAGATCTCTTCTGTACACTCTCCCTATGTTTCTGATAACATTTATGTTCATGACCGGAGGTAAACCAAATTTTTCAGATCCAGCCTCAGCTCTGGCAATATTGACTGCTTTTTTGCTGGTGAATATTCTTTACTTCTCTATGCATTATACAGGAAAAACAGACAGGTACAGGGCAGTCCTTTTCGTTATATTCGCTCTGTCTCTCTCTTATACATTAATACACAACATGCTTGAAGTAAGAAAATCAATGTCTTTCTCTCAGGCTGATATTCTGGAATGTAAAATACCATTCTGCCATCTTGTTATTCCCATGATGATACTCCCTGCTGTATTTACAAAATCAATTATTTTCCCCGGAAGCATTATCGGAGGTTTTGCAAATATATCTTCAATGGTTGTCCTGTGGTTAGTGGCAACGGTTGTGTTAGGAAGGGGTTTCTGCAGTTGGGGATGTTTTTACGGAGGCTGGGATGACGGCTTTTCGAGGATAAGAAAAAGGCCGGTAATTAAAAAGATAAGTGAGTTATGGCGATGGATGCCATTTGCAGTTCTTATTATGGTGGCTCTCACATCAGCTTTAGCTCTCATGCCTACTTATTGTTCCTGGATCTGTCCTTTTAAGGCAGTAACTGAATTTGAACAGGTCACATCGGTAGAATCCGCCACAAAAGCCGGAATATTCTTGTCTCTTTTCGGCGGATTGGTTATTGCCTTGCCTGTAATGACGCGGAAAAGAACACAATGCAGCTTTTTATGTCCAATGGGAGCTGTCAACACATTGTCGAATAAAATAACGCCATTTACTTTGAAGATCGATAAACAAGCCTGCACAGAGTGCTTAAAGTGTGTTGAGGTTTGTCCTTTATATGCCCTTACACCGGAAGACATTAAAACAGGCAAAGTTTCACTGTTCTGCAGTAAGTGTGGAAAGTGTATCGATGCATGTTCTAAAAAAGCAATTCATTATGGAATCAGAGGTATTCCTGCCGGAACTATGAAGAATTTTTCAAGAAATCTCTTTCTTTTTGTCTCATTCCTTTTTATGGCGATATTCTCAGCAGGTTCAATCATAAACACATTCCATGGTCTATTAAAACTTATCTTCTAATTCAGGGAGCAAAATGAAAAAAGTGAAAATAATTGCAGGAATTTCCTGGGCATTTCTCGGTCTGATTATGATAATAATATTATTCCCGGGTTTGAACACTTTCTCAGTTTCAGTCTCAAAACTGTCCTTTATGAAGCTTAATCCAAAATATTCAGGTGGTGAAATTGCTAAACAAATGATAACAGCAAGTTGCACTCTGGATATTCGAAAACCTGTTTTTAATGGATTTTTGAAAGAAAGTAACTCAGGTTTTGTGCAGCTGGACTGGCACGGAACTATCCCGGAGATGATAAAGGATTCGATCGATTTTGATCATGACGGAAACACAGATTTTTGTATTTCAATAAACAGGAAGGATTCAAAAACTGTACTGGACCCCTTTAATAAAAAGGTTAAAGGGATCCTCATTTCTACTCCGACTTCATACGGATGGGCAGCAAGAGTAAAATTGGTAAACTGATTTGAAGAACTATTAATTTTTTCTAATCCGAATGTTGCTTATTTATCTTCTTCTTTTGTTAATATTAACGATTCTTTCAACCTGAAGGAGATTAAGATACTCAGTAACATAAGACCAATAAGAAAAACTAAAGACCTGGTCATTGAACCTGTTGAATGAGACTTCAGGCTGTCCATACCAAATATAAATGCAATACCAGATATCTGCCCCATCATTATTAGCATTCCGTTTGATGTCCCTTCAGAAGCCGGGTAAGTTATTTCGGCTCCGTATTGAAATCCTATTGGGCCTGAACTAAGGAGGAAAAATCCTAAAACAGTTCCCGAGAACAGCAGGAGCCAGTAGCTGGTAGCAAATGTGATACCGATAAGACCAATTGTAGATCCGACAAGGGCCACAATTATAAAAGGAGTTCTCTTTTTATAGTAGTCTGAAAGCAAAGGAATAATCAGAGCGCCTACAATTCCCCCAACAATCATTAACCCTCCGGTAATACCGGCCTGGGTGGCTGAGAATCCACGAGGTCTGACTATATCCTCAATCCACGTCGTTACAGCATTGAATACTCCCAAACCGACAAAAAAGATGATCATTAGCCAAAGAAAATCTCTGGTTCGCAGAGTCTGCATGAAACCATCAAAAACGAGTGATCGCTCCTCCTGATCCGGACGACAGGGAGCTGTGGGAGGTCCTTCTTTCATCACCACAAGAAAGATGACAGCAGTGATAATTGAAATAATTCCATAGATGCTTAGCATTCCTCCGATGCCTGATCCAATAATAAGGTATGGTGTAAGTGCAATTCCTCCCAGTATTCCAATATACATTGCAAGTGTTCCAAGTCCGGCTGCAGTTGCGCGTTCCTCGATAGGAAACCAGCGGGCAGCCAGTTTAGTAATTGCATTGAGAATGAAAGGCTGTCCAATAGCAATGCCAATTTGTGCAAAGAGCAACATATTGTAATCTGTGCCGGCAAATCCACGTAGCAATCCAAAAATACCTGTAAATACAGCACCGATCCCCACCCCAATCCTGATTCCATATTTATCGATAGCCCAGGATGCAGGAATTGAAACAACTATGTAAACGATCATGAAACACATGGAAAGAAGTCCGATCTGAAGATCAGAAACACCATAATATTTTGTCGCATCGCTTGTTATTGGTGCAAAAGTAATCCATAGGAGCTGGTTCACAGCTGCCATTATCATGTAAACAACAAGCATGATCCAACGTGCACCATAGACTTTAAATTTTGATTTTGACATAGTAAAATAAATTTAAACAAATATAATTTTATTAATCATGTTGGCAACCCGATTTTCGCAAAAACTCGGAAAACACTATTGAGGCAGCCATGCCCACATTTAATGAATCAATTCCTTCCCTGGCACTGCTGAATTTGGGGATTCTGATTCTTTCTGTTATATAAGGAATAAGTTCATTGGAAATACCTTTTGATTCATTTCCCATCAAAATAATACCCTTATTATCAAGCTTATGATCATAAATCGAGTCGCCTTCAAGCAAAGTTCCAAAGACCGGAACAGCATTTTGAGCGGCAGAGGTAAAAAGTTCTTTAAGATCCGAATAGAAAACATTTACATGCATTAAAGCACCCATACTTGACTGGATTACTTTTGGGTTATAAACATCCACACAATCCGGAGAACATACAATATTCTTAATACCAAACCACCCTGCAGCCCTTATTATTGTCCCCATGTTGCCTGGATCCTGAACAAAATTGAGTGCTACGCAAAGTTGATTGATTATCTCTGATATATTCATTTTACGTTCCGGCATATAGACTACCGCCAGAGCATTATGTGGTGTTTTCAAGGTGCTTATTTGTTTGAGTTCATCGTAGCTTGCATCTTCAATCATATTGACAGACTTTGTAAGATCAGGCTGGAGACTGTTAAGAAATTCAGGTTTAGCCAGAAGCATCTTAACTGGAATATTAGCAGCTAAGAACTCTTTAACAAGCTTATCTCCTTCAATTACAAATAATTTTTCTTCATCCCTCACCTTTTTATTTTGCAGAGACTTTATGAATTTTATTCTGGTCTTGCTTAGCATTCTTTTCTGATTATAACTCTGATGGTACAGGCTCAAATTTAAAAATTATTCATTCACTGTTTATTGATTAGTTTAAAATGTTATCATACTAATCTTAAGAAATTCCAATTTTCTTAAGCCGAATCACAGATATTATTAAAATATCAGGATTGATTTTCTTCGTTCACCCCAACCCCAAGGGGAGCGAAGAAAATCAATTTACTCTCCGCCAGCTGGCGGAATGGGGTAAATAAATTGATTTTCAAGCTCATTTGGAAAGGAAGCTTTTTTACTTTTAGTTCAGATTATTATTGATATATTTGAGATTAAGTTTTAAGCCAGATTTTGAAAAAACCCATCACATATATAAAACTGTATCAAAAAGAGTGTTTTATTTTCATAATCTTACTTTTATTATTAATAACATCCTGTAATCCAACAAAATATGTACCTGAAGGAGAGAGCCTTTTAAATGAAAATCATATTAATGTAAATAAGGAAGGCGTTAAGAAAAGTGACCTTGCGCCTTATGTTAAACAAACGCCTAATAAACGGATTTTTGGCTCCAGGTTTTATCTGGGTTTATACAATCTTTCCAATATTAATAAGCAGAAGTGGCCGCATAACTGGTTAAGGAACATCGGCGAAGAACCTGTTATTTATGATTCCGATGCCAAAACCAAAACAAAAGAACAAATTAAGTCATATGTAGCTTCAAAGGGGTATTTTGACGGTCAAGTGACAGATACAGTCGTAACCGCCAACAAGAAATCGGACGTTTTCTATAATGTTGATTTACTTCGTCCCTATACTATAAGGAACCTCACCTATGAGATCGCTGACAGTAATATTAAAAAACTCTGTTATTTTGACTCGGTGAACTGCGTTATTATGAGAGGAAAACCTTACGATGTTGATGTCCTGCAGGCTGAGAGAGCCCGATTTGAGCGTTTTATCAGGGACCATGGTTTCTATGGATTTTCTAACGATTATATTTCATTCAAAGTTGATAGCACTGTAGGGAACAGGCAGGTAGACATTAAATATAGCGTCCGGAATTTTACAAAACTTGATTCATATAATAGAATCAGTTCCGGCCCTTTTGCAGTTTATACTGTAAAAAATGTTTACATCTACCCTGATTTTGTGCCAAAGGAAGCCCTTGAGGGGGGGGATGCATATTTAAAGAGTCTGGATACAACATTCTATAAAGGGTACTACTTTATTACTTCAAAGAAAAGGCAGGAAGTAAAATATGACCTTATCATTCAGTCCCTTTATCTGAAATCAGGATCAGTTTATAATGTGAGCAGTACTGAACAGACTCAGGCACATCTGCTTGCATTAAAAATATACCGGCTTGTGAATATTAACTATAATGATGCAAAAGAAAATGAAAATCTGCAGGGTCTGGAATTAAAACTCGATTGTAATATTCAGCTTACTCTTCTCAGTCAGCAGTCTTATAAAATCGAACTTGAAGGAACAAATTCGGCCGGGAACCTGGGAGGTGCCCTGAACCTGATCTATCAGCATAAAAATCTCTTTCATGGAGCGGAATTGTTCAGCACAAAATTGAAAGGAGCTTACGCAGCCTATTCCCAACCAAACTCAACGCTGTCGAGCACACAGGAATACGGACTGGAGACCAGCTTACGACTACCGGAATTTCTGGTTCCTTTTATAAAAACGGAAAATTTTATCAAAAAATATAATCCTTCAACTACCTTGCTTGCATCCTATGACTATCAGAGTTTGCCATTTTATACCAGGACTATTGCCAATGCCAGCTTTGGTTATGACTGGAAGTCAGGATTCTATAAGGAGCATATCGTTAGTCCCCTTCAGTTAAGCCTTGTAAACGTACCATATATAGATCCCGTTTATAAAGCCACGATTTTATCATCCTCTTATCTGGCTCACAGTTATGACGCTGTTTTGATATTTGGCGGGAGTTATTCATTTATATTTAATAACCAGAAAATCAAGAATTCACATGATTACTGGTTTCTCAGGGTAAATGCTGAATCCGCCGGGAATTTTCTATCGGCTATTTATAAAATTTCAGGTGCTAAAAAGACCGGACCCATAGTAAGAGATACTACAGCCTCACAGGATACAACCAATGCTTATCGCCTTCTTGGGCAACCATTTGCACAATATGTCAAGGCCGACATAGATATCAGGTATAATTATAAATTTAATGATGTAAGTTCAATTACATATCGTGGTTTCTTTGGCATTTGTATACCATATGGGAACTCAAAAGCAATACCATTCGAAAAGCAATATTTCAGTGGTGGCGCGAATGATATAAGAGCCTGGCAGGTGCGATCTCTTGGTCCAGGATCGTACGCTGATACCTCAAAATTATTGAATGAAACAGGAGATATCAAGTTAGAGGCAAATGCGGAGTACCGTTTTAAACTTTTCTGGATAATAGAAGGTGCAATTTTCCTCGATGCAGGAAATATCTGGAGTTATAACTATGACCCTTCCAGACCCGGATCTCAATTCAGGTTTAATAAATTCTACAAAGATATTGCTGTTGGCACAGGAACAGGATTCAGATTCGATCTTAAGTTTGTTATTGCCAGGGTTGATATAGGCATGAAACTGCGTGATCCTCTGCTTCATGATGCCATGTCTACGGAAAAATCACATTGGGTATTTCTGAACGGACCATACAGAAGAAAAGATTTTGCAATTGTTCTGGGTATCGGCTATCCCTTCTGATTCCGGATTTCTGATTTCTGACTTCTGATTTCTGATTTCTGATTAAACAGCTGTCATATCACAGGAATCATTGAATAGTTTTTTTTATGTTCTCTGGTAAAAATCAGTATGCTATTCATTGATTTTTGAAGAGAATTGTATAAATTGCAGATGTCTCATTGCATTTTTGTTATAATGAATTTAAACAGGGAACCAATTAAGAACTGGTTTGGCTTTACACGAAGGGAGAGAAGATCAACTTTTATCATGCTTTTAATTATAATCCTGATAATTGGTTTGAGATATACTATCCCTGAAAGCCGGATCGCAATTGAGGATATTACAGGAAACATTTCAGGAAAGGATAGTATTTCCGGCGAATCTTTTTCAGGTAATACTGTAAACAGGGGAAAGCCCGAATCAGCTTATTTTAAAAAGGCTTTTGGAATTGAAGGAAAGAGAATCCCCTCTGCAAATGTTAAAAAAACAACTTTACAAAAGGCAGGTGTTTATTCCAATCAACAGAAACCTCCGGTTGAAATTAACAGCAGTGATTCTGCAATGCTGGTAATGCTTCCCGGAATTGGTCCTGTTTTGTCTGCAAGAATAATTAAATACAGGCATTTGCTTGGAGGCTTTGCCAGAATTGACCAGCTAAAAGAGGTTTATGGATTGCCTGTTGAGACATATGAGTTAATAAAGGGACGGATTTTTGCAGATACATCGATGATTACTAGAATCAATATTAATACTGCAGGTTATAAAGAGCTGTCGCACATTCATTACTTCACAAAATATGATTTAACAGCTATATTGAAATACCGGGAGCTAAAGGGCAGAATAAATGGCATCTATGATCTTACTGAAAATAAGCTAATTACATACGAAACGGCCAGGAAGGTGAGCCCATATATAAAGTATGATGAATAATGTCGTTTGATACGAGAACTCCCAATTTTGCACTGCACATATCCCCCCTTTGAAGGGGGGCAAGGGGGATGTAAAACACATCTGATGATGCTTTTATGGAGGGCTTAGATGTAAAACCTACGAGATGAAACATAACAAAATTATACACTACAATCCTTCATTAAAGGCGAAAGCCCGTCGTTTGCGAATTAATTGTACAGCTTCTGAAACTTTACTCTGGTCAAAGATTAGAAGGAAGTCACTTGGTTACGAGTTTCACAGACAGGTACCTATTGATGAATACATTGTTGATTTTTACTGTCATGAACTCAGGTTAGCCATTGAAGTCGATGGCAGTAGTCATATTAATAAGCAAGAATATGATTTAAGACGACAGATGAAACTTGAAAGGCTGGGAGTTACATTTATCAGGTTTGAGGATATTGATGTTAAACGGAACGTGAACGATGTTTTAAGAGTCTTGTTTACAGTTATATCAGAAGCAGAAAAGAGAATTGATGTGTTAGATGTGACATGACATCCCCCTAACCCCCTTCAAAGGGGGAAGTGTGTCGTACTTTTATTTGGAAACCAGCAGGAATAATTGTAATTTAGTAGGTATAATATCAATATGACAAAGCAGCTTTTAAATATTCTGACACTCAAAAAAAGCGATATGGATAAATTATTTCCTTAAAAGTTTTGAAAAGACTTTTTCTATTTCTAACTTTGCGCCTCGTTTTAAAACTGAAATATTAATTATGATCATTGTACCATTAAAAGAAGGCGAAAACATTGAAAGAGCTTTAAAAAAGTTCAAAAGAAAATTTGAAAAGACGGGTGTGATACGCGAATTGCGCTCACGTCAGGCTTTCATTAAGCCTTCAGTACGCCGGAGAGAAGAAATCAAGAAGGCAATGTATGTTCAGAAGATGCAGGAAAGCGAAGAGTGATTCGCGCTGAAGCTTCTTATTTTTTTAATATCACGGATAAAAAGGTTCCTTCATGAGCCATAAGGAATCGTTCTTACAATATCTGCAAAACGAGAAACGGTATTCATTGCATACTGTGAGGTCTTATTTAAACGATCTGGACCAGTTTTACTTATTTTTATCATCACTAGGACTTCCTGAGGACCCTGTCGCAGTTACTTCGCACGATATCAGAGCATGGATTGTCAGTATGCTCGACCATAACTATTCGACAATAAGTGTTCACAGAAAAATTTCCTGTCTGAGGGTATTTTATCGCTATTTAAGGAAGGAAGGGCTTATTAAAAGCGATCCTCTGGAAAAGGTAGTCTTGCCAAAGAGAAAAAAGAGTCTCCCTGTTTTTATTGAAGAAGAGGCTCTTTCCAATCTACTTGACAATCATAGTTTTGGAGACAGTTTTGCAGGTATACGAAACCGGACGATAATTGAGCTTCTTTACCTGACGGGCATGAGGCGGTCGGAGCTAATCGGGTTAAGGGATAATGACTTGGATTTGTCTGAAGCTTCTGTGAAAGTAACCGGGAAAAGAAATAAACAGCGTATAATTCCATTGGTTAAGCCATTTATTAAACGGTTGGAAGAGTACATTAAGGTCAGGGATGAAAATGTGGCGACATTAAACAATGGTTGGTTTTTTATTACCGATAAGGGGAACAAGTTGTATGATAAATATGTTTACAATACAGTAAATAGTTATCTGGCTATGGTAACCACAATTGAAAAGAAGAGCCCTCACATTTTACGTCATTCTTTTGCTACGCATATGCTTAATCGGGGTGCTGATTTAAATTCAATAAAGGAGTTCCTGGGACATGCAAATTTATCAGCTACACAAATTTATACACATAACACCTTTGAAAAACTCAAAAAAGTATATAAACAGGCTCATCCAAGGGCTTAAATATTAATAAAAAATCAGGAGGTACTACTATGAACATTCAGATTCATTCAGTGCGGTTTGATGCCGACAAAAAGCTAATCGACTTTGTTCATCAGAAACTGGAAAAACTGACCCAGTTTGATGAAGATATTGTTAATGCTGAAGTTTATCTAAGGCTTGACAAAGATCAGGAACGTGAGAACAAAATTAGCGAAATTAAGCTGGAGTTACCGGGTGGACCTTTATTTGCAAGGAAGCAAAGCAAAACATTTGAAGAAGCAACTGACGAAGCTATAGACGCACTTAAAAAGCAGATTACCAAGCATAAACAAAAGAAGAGAGGAGTCTGATAATCCTATTTACAAAAATAAATAGATTTATTTTGATAAATAAAATTTAAATTCATACATTTGCAAACCGTTTTTTGAGGGTGGATTATGCACTCACGGGGCGTTCTTTAAATTGCCGATGTAGCTCAGTTGGTCAGAGCAGCTGATTTGTAATCTGCAGGTCGGGGGTTCGAATCCCTTCATCGGCTCTTGAAAGATTTAAAAATGTGTGTCTTAGGAGTAAGACTCTGTTTATCTGGGGAGATACCAAAGCGGCCAACTGGGGCAGACTGTAAATCTGCTGGCGAATGCCTTCGTAGGTTCGAATCCTGCTCTCCCCACTTCAGACGGATAGCAAAGGTAAATTCGAATATTTGAAGGAAGAGTTTACACATCTCTTTGGACGATATCAGGCGGGAGTAGCTCAGTTGGTAGAGCATTAGCCTTCCAAGCTAAGGGTCGCGGATTCGAGTTCCGTCTCCCGCTCACTTTTTGAGGCCAGAGTAGCTCAGGGGTAGAGCACTTCCTTGGTAAGGAAGGGGTCGGGGGTTCAATTCCCCCCTCCGGCTCAACGGGAAACATGATTTATAATTGATTATAGATAAACTTAATTTAATACGCTTGGAGTTATGGCAAAAGAAAAATTTGACAGGTCTAAACCGCACGTAAATATTGGTACAATTGGTCACGTTGACCATGGTAAGACCACCTTGACGGCAGCGATCACTATGGTCCTTGCCAAAAAGGGTCTCTCTGAAATCAGGGATTTTGACTCAATTGATAATGCTCCCGAAGAAAAGGAACGAGGCATTACCATTAACACTGCTCACGTTGAATATCAGACTGCTAAACGTCACTATGCACATGTTGACTGTCCCGGTCACGCTGACTATATCAAGAATATGGTTACAGGCGCTGCCCAGATGGACGGTGCTATTCTGGTAGTTGCTGCTGATGACGGCCCTATGCCTCAGACTCGTGAACATATTCTTCTTGCACACCAGGTAAACGTACCTACTGTGCTTGTTTTCATGAATAAAGTTGATATGGTTGACGATCTGGAACTTCTTGATCTTGTTGAAATGGAAGTTCGCGATCTTCTCAACTTCTATAAATTTGATGGAGACAATGCTCCGGTCATACGTGGATCTGCTCTTGGAGCAATGCACGGTGAACCAAAGTGGGAAGAAAAAGTGCTGGAACTGATGGATGCAGTGGATTCATTTATTCCAATACCCAAGAGAGAAAACGAGAAACCATTTCTAATGCCGGTTGAAGATGTATTTTCAATCACAGGTCGCGGTACCGTGGCTACAGGACGTATTGAAACTGGTGTTGTAATTACTGGTGATGAACTTGAGCTTATCGGACTTGGAGCTACTAAACGCAAATCAGTATGTACCGGTGTTGAGATGTTCCGTAAGATTCTCGACAGGGGTGAAGCTGGTGATAACGTAGGCCTTCTGCTTCGCGGTGTAGATAAAAAAGAGATCAAACGAGGTATGGTTCTTGCCAAACCTGGTTCAATAACACCTCATACAAAAATTAAAGCTGAGGTTTATGTTCTTAAGAAAGAAGAAGGCGGACGCCACACTCCATTCCATAATAAATATCGTCCTCAATTCTATGTAAGAACACTTGATATCACAGGTGAAATTACACTTCCAGAAGGAACAGAAATGGTAATGCCGGGTGATAATGTTACAATTACAGTAGATCTTATCTATCCGGTTGCTATTAATGTAGGTCTCCGTTTCGCTATCCGTGAAGGTGGCAGAACAGTAGGTGCCGGACAGGTAACTCAAATTTTGGAATAGGTTTTGGATATATGGTTTTTGATATAGGGAACGGTCGTGACCGTTCCCTATATCAAAAACCAAATACGGGTGTAGCTCAGTTGGTAGAGCACTGGTCTCCAAAACCAGGTGTCGGGAGTTCGAGTCTCTCCTCCCGTGCAAAATTATTAGTACTATGAATATAAAAGGATATTTTCAGGAATCATTTACAGAACTTGTGCACAAGGTTACCTGGCCAACATTTAGCGAACTTCAGAACAGCGCTGTTTTAGTGATGGTAACTACATTGATATTTGCTGTTTTAGTTGCTGGCATGGATTTTATCTTTAGCAGGGCGATGCAATTCATTTATAGTTTGTTATACTAAACAGGAGAAGGTTCCAATGAGTGAGAATGTAAAGAAGTGGTACGTGCTTCGGGCTATCGGCGGAAAGGAAAAAAAGGTTAAAGAGTATATCGATAGTGAGGTTGCACGGCTTAAACTTGAGGAATATGTCTCACAGGTTCTGATCCCGACTGAAAAAGTATATCAGATAAGGGCAGGCAAAAAAATCAGCAAAGAGAGAACATTCTTTCCGGGATATGTTCTTGTAGAAGCTGTCCTTACAGGAGAAATACCTCATTTATTGAGGAATGTACCAAATGTTATCGGATTTCTGGGTTCTCAGGATGGTGAACCTGTACCACTCAGAAAATCTGAGATTAACCGTATTCTCGGGAAAGTGGATGAACTGAATGCAAGCGATGAGGAGTTGAATGTTCCATTCTTCGTCGGAGAATCGGTAAAAGTGATTGACGGACCTTTTAACAGTTTCACCGGAATAATTGAAGAGGTGAACGATGAAAAGAAAAAGCTTAAAGTGATGGTGAAAATATTTGGCAGAAAAACCCCGCTTGAGCTTAGTTTTATGCAGGTGGAAAAAGAGAATTAAATGAAGATATTGATAGTTGTAATATTCATAATGCTTCCTGAATAACTATCAAGCTCTCGCAATAAACAAGCAAATTTTAAATTATGGCAAAAGAAGTAGCTGGACTAATCAAGTTACAGATTCGTGGCGGAGGAGCTAATCCATCACCACCCGTTGGCCCTGCTTTAGGTTCCAAAGGTGTGAACATAATGGATTTCTGTAAGCAATTTAATGCGAGGACTCAGGACAAAGCTGGAAAAGTAATACCGGTTGTAATAACTGTATACGGCGATAAATCGTTCGATTTTGTCACTAAAACGCCACCGGTTGCCGTACAGCTTCTTGAAGTTTCTAAAGCGAAGAAAGGTTCTCAGGAACCTAACCGGGACAAAATAGCTTCAGTTTCCTGGGACCAGATCAAAACAATTGCTGCGGATAAAATGGAGGATTTAAACTGTTTTACAGTAGAGTCCGCTATGAGAATGGTAGCTGGTACAGCCAGAAGTATGGGAATCACCGTTAAAGGTGAATTCCCTGTAAAATAATTAATTAGGAGAAAAAATGACTAAACTTACCAAAAACCAGAAGTTTGCTCTTGAGAAACTCGATAAGGACAAACTTTATACATTGAAAGAAGCTTCTTCTTTGGTTAAGGAAATGACCAGGACCAAGTTCGATGCTTCGATCGATTTAGATGTAAGGTTAGGTATAGATCCGAGGAAATCCAATCAGATGGTTCGCGGCGTTGTTTCCCTTCCTCATGGAACAGGTAAAGAGACACGAGTACTCGTTCTCTGCACCCCCGACAAGGAAGCTGAAGCCAAGGAAGCCGGAGCAGATTTTGTTGGTCTTGACGATTTTGTTGAAAAGATCAAAGGTGGTTGGACAGATATGGATGTTATAATAACCATGCCATCAGTTATGGGAAAGGTCGGTCAGTTGGGTAGAATCCTTGGTCCCCGCGGACTGATGCCGAACCCAAAGAGTGGAACTGTTACTATGGAAATTGGTAAGGCTGTTAAAGAAGTAAAACAGGGTAAGATTGATTTCAAAGTTGACAAAAGCGGAATCATTCATGCCTCTATCGGAAAAGTCTCATTTGAACCAAATAAGATCGTCGACAATGCAAGAGAGTTTATCTCGATTGTGAACAAACTTAAACCAGCTGCTGCTAAAGGAACCTACATCCGTAGCGTATTCATTTCCAGCACAATGAGCCCTGGTGTTAAGATCGATCCTAAAGGTCTTGATGATTAATTAGTTAAGTTAAACTTGAAGAAATAATGAGACGCGAAGAAAAAAATGCTATCATAGACAGCCTTGCTGAGAGATTAAAAGAGTACAGCCACTTCTATCTGACTGATACTGCTCAGCTTAATGCCGCTGATACCAGTGATCTGAGAAGAAAGTGTTTCGAAAACGACATTAAACTGGTCGTTGTTAAAAATACTCTCCTAAAAAGAGCCCTGGAGCAGTCTAATGGAAACTTTGATGAACTATTTCCGGTTCTGAAAGGTACTACGTCCATCATGTTTTCACAATCCGGAAATGTTCCTGCAAAACTTATTAAGGAATTCCGTAAGAAACATGATAAACCTGTGCTTAAAGGTGCATACGTTCAGGAATCAGTTTATGTGGGAGAAAATATGCTTGAAGCACTTATCTCCGTCAAATCCAAAAAAGAACTGATAGGTGATATTATTATGCTGTTGCAGTCACCGGCTAAAAACGTTATAGGAGCTCTCCAGTCAGGTGGAACAAAAATTCATGGTGTTCTTGAAACACTGTCAAAAAGAGAAGAGTAATTAAAGTATAATTAAATTAAAAATCGATAAAAATGGCAGATCTTAAGAAATTTGCAGAAGAACTGGTTAACTTATCTGTAAAAGAAGTGAACGAACTCGCTAAAATACTTAAAGAAGAGTATGGTATTGAACCTGCTGCAGCAGCTGTAACTGTTGCGGGACCAGCAGCTGGTGGAGATGTCGCAGCTGTTGAAGAGAAATCAACTTTCGACGTTATCCTCAAAGCTGCAGGCGGTCAGAAATTACAGATTGTTAAATTAGTTAAGGATATCACCGGTCTCGGACTGAAAGAAGCCAAAGCAGTAGTTGATGCTGCTCCTTCTCCGGTTAAAGAAGGTGTATCCAAAGATGAAGCAGAAGCAATAAAAAGTCAATTAGTAGAAGCAGGAGCTGAAGTTGAACTTAAATAAGTTATACCTGTTTAATAGGTTTTAGGTTTGGTTCCGGATTTTCCGGAACCAGGCCTTTTTGTTCTTTAAATTATAAGTTCACTTAATCTTTTAATAAATGTCCTCAAAAAATACCGAAAGAATAAGTTTCGCATCCAGAAAAAATCAGCTTGATTATCCTGATTTTCTGGAAGTTCAGTTGAAATCCTTCGGCGAGTTTTTTCAGCTAGGAACTACTCCCGAAAACAGGAAAAAAGAGGGACTTTTTAAGGTCTTTACAGAAAATTTTCCGATAACTGATACAAGGAACAATTTCGTTCTTGAATTTCTGGATTATTATATTGACCCTCCACGTTATACAATAGAAGAATGTATTGAACGCGGACTCACTTTCAGCGTTCCGCTTAAAGCAAAACTAAAACTTTACTGTACCGATCCTGAACATGAGGATTTTGATACAGTCATCCAGGATGTATATCTTGGAACAGTGCCATATATGACTGAACGTGCTACTTTTGTTATTAATGGCGCCGAAAGAGTTGTGGTTTCGCAATTGCACCGGTCGCCCGGTGTCTTCTTCGGCCAGAGCGTACATGCAAACGGGACAAAACTCTATTCCGCAAGAATAATCCCTTTCAAAGGATCGTGGATAGAATTTGCCACGGATATCAATAACGTTATGTACGCTTATATCGACAGGAAGAAAAAACTGCCTGTGACTACACTTCTCCGTGCTATCGGGTTCGAAAGCGATAAGGAGATACTCGAGATTTTTAACCTTGCCGAAGAACATAAAGTATCTAAAACCAATATCAAGAAACTTGTCGGACGTAAACTGGCTGCCAGAGTACTAAAGACCTGGGTCGAGGATTTTGTTGACGAAGATACCGGCGAAGTAGTTTCAATTGAAAGAAATGAAGTAATCCTCGACAGAGAGACGGTCATCGAATCGGAACATGTCGATATGATAGTCGATTCAGGTGCTAAGGCCATTCTTTTGCATAAAGATGATACAACTCTATCGGATTACGCAATTATATATAACACACTTCAGAAAGATCCCTGTAACTCTGAGAAAGAGGCAGTTATCTATATCTACCGTCAGCTCCGCAATGCTGAACCACCTGATGAGGCAACTGCCCGCGATGTTATCGACAAACTATTCTTCTCAGATAAGAGGTATGACCTTGGTGAGGTAGGACGTTACAGAATAAATAAAAAACTGGGACTTAACACTGAAATGAATGTTAAGATTCTTACCAGAGAAGACATTATAAAAATAATCGGTTACCTGATTGAACTTATTAACTCCAAGACCGATATTGACGATATCGATCATCTTAGCAACAGAAGGGTACGTACCGTAGGAGAACAGTTATTCGCACAGTTTGGTGTCGGACTTGCACGTATGGCACGTACAATTCGCGAAAGAATGAATGTCAGGGATAATGAGGTGTTTACGCCTGTAGACCTTATCAACTCCAAGACACTGTCTTCAGTAATAAATTCATTTTTCGGAACAAATCAGCTGTCACAGTTCATGGACCAGACCAACCCGCTTGCCGAAATGACACATAAGCGTCGTATGTCGGCACTGGGACCAGGCGGTCTTTCGCGTGAGAGAGCTGGATTCGAAGTAAGGGACGTTCACTATACACATTATGGACGCCTTTGCCCTATTGAAACTCCCGAAGGACCCAATATTGGTCTTATCTCTTCCCTCTGCGTTTTCGCGAAAATAAATACTCTGGGATTTATAGAAACACCTTACCTTAAAGTTAAGGATTCCCAGGTTGATTTCAGTGAGACAGGTATTGTTTGGCTAAGCGCTGAAGAGGAAGAGGAAAAAATGATAGCCCAGGCAAATGCTACATTACTTAAAGACGGACATTTTGAAAACCAGAGAGCAAAATGCAGATATGAAGCTGATTATCCGTTTGAGGAGGTATCAAAGGTTGACCTCATGGATGTTGCTCCAAACCAGATTGCTTCAATAGCTGCATCACTCATCCCATTCCTTGAACACGACGATGCCAACAGGGCTCTCATGGGATCAAACATGATGCGCCAGGCCGTTCCTCTCATAAACCCGGAAGCTCCGATCGTAGGTACAGGCCTTGAGGCAAAGGTGATCAGCGACAGTCGAATTCTGTACGCTGCAGAGGGCGACGGAGTGGTGGAATTTGTAGATTCAAATGAAATAGTTGTCAGGTATACACGTACCGATGAAGAAAAGTTCGTAAGTTTTGATGATGATATCAAGCGGTATACACTTCCAAAATACAGGAAAACGAACCAGAATACTTGTATAAATCTTATCCCTGTCGTCAGAAAAGGCGAAAAAGTAACTAAAGGTCAGGTGCTAACAGAAGGTTACGGAACCAAACACGGTGAACTGGCCCTGGGAAGAAACCTGAAAGTTGCATTCATGCCATGGAAAGGTTACAACTTCGAAGATGCTATTGTAATCTCCGAGAAAGTTGTTCAGGAAGATTACTTTACTTCAGTTCATATCGATGAGTACCAGCTTGAAGTTCGTGATACCAAACGCGGGCTTGAAGAACTTACATCGGATATTCCTAACGTAAGCGAGGAAGCTACCAAAAACCTCGACGAGAATGGTCTTATACGGATCGGAGCACATATCAGGCCGGGTGATATCCTTATAGGAAAGATTACACCTAAAGGTGAATCAGATCCTTCCCCTGAAGAAAAACTGCTGCGCGCAATCTTTGGCGACAAAGCCGGCGATGTTAAAGACGCTTCACTTAAAGCAGGGCCTTCACTTGATGGCGTTGTTATTGATAAAAAACTGTTCACCAGGGCTATCAAAGACAGAAAAGCCAAAGCAGTTGAAAAACCTCTGCTTGACAAAATTGAAACCGAGTTCAACAGAAGTGCTGATGAGCTCAAAGCAAGACTTGTCGACAAGCTTTTCATACTTGTTAATGGCAAAACATCTCAGGGGGTCAAAGATTACCTTAATGTAGATGTAATTCCAAAAGGAAGCAAGTTCACGCTGAAGCAACTTCAGGACGTCGATTTTCTTAATGTAAATCCAAATAAGTGGACTACCGATAAAAAGAAAAATGACAGTATCAAACAACTGCTTCATAATTATATAATTAAGCATAAGGAGATTGATGGTATTTACAAACGCAAGAAATACAATATCACTATCGGAGATGAACTGCCGGCAGGTATCGTGCGTCTTGCTAAAGTATACATAGCCAAAAAGCGTAAGGTTAAAGTTGGAGATAAGATGGCCGGTCGTCATGGAAACAAAGGTATTGTTGCCAGGATTGTGAGGGCAGAAGACATGCCTTTCCTTGAAGATGGCACTGCGGTTGATATCGTTCTCAACCCGCTTGGTGTTCCTTCCAGGATGAACCTTGGACAGATTTATGAAACTGTTCTCGGTTGGGCCGGGCAAAAACTCGGACTTACTTTCTCAACACCTATTTTCGATGGTGCTACCATAAGTCAGATCACTGAATATACCGAAGAGGCGGGCCTTCCAAAGTTTGGAAAGACCTACCTTTATGATGGTGGTACAGGCGAAAGATTCGACCAGCCTGCAACTGTCGGTGTTATATACATGCTTAAACTGGGCCACATGGTTGACGATAAGATGCATGCCCGTTCAATCGGACCATACTCGCTCATTACCCAGCAGCCATTAGGTGGTAAAGCTCAGTTTGGAGGTCAGCGTTTTGGTGAAATGGAAGTATGGGCACTCGAAGCATTTGGGGCTGCCCATATCCTTCAGGAAATACTTACAATTAAATCTGATGATGTTGTTGGTCGTGCCAAAGCATACGAAGCAATTGTAAAAGGTGAACCAATGCCTTTACCCGGTATTCCTGAATCACTTAATGTTCTCCTTCATGAACTGAGAGGTCTCGGACTGAGCGTTATACTTGATTAAGTCAGGTATTCTGCCAGGTTTTGAATTTTTAGTTTTAGAATAAAAAATATTCAGTATATGTCATTCAGAAGAGATAACAAAACAAAGACCAGTTACT